>NZ_RIBZ01000025.1:0-44875 GCF_003721215.1 Streptomyces botrytidirepellens | reverse complement strand
CCGCACCCCTTCAGGGTGCGGGGCCCGGCCCCTTTGTCGTACGCGCCCGTCAGCCGGACAGCCAGTCCCGGACGGCCCGCGCCGTCGTACCGGCGTGCTCCTCCATCATCGTGAAGTGGTTGCCCGGCACGTCGACCGCGGTGTGCGGCAGCTCCCAGTACGACCGCCAGTCGCCGCCGCGGGACCAGTCGAAGAGCCGCTCCCCGGCCCGGACCAGCAGCGTCGGCGTCTTGACCTCGGTGGGCCGCCACTCGCCGAACAGCCGGAAGTACGCGCCCATGGCCAGCAGCCGGGTGTCGTCCACCGGCACATGGCTCGCGCTCCGCTCGTCCACCCCGGCGCTCAGCCCCGGCTGGAGGCCCACGGCCGCGTCCCGGTCGTGCGAGTAGATGTCCAGCAGGACGATCCCCTCCGGGAAGACCCCGTTGCTCTCCAGCCGCGCGGCCACCTCGTGCGCCAGCACGCCGCCCGAGGAGTGCCCCAGGAGTACGAACGGCTCCCCGTCGGTCTGCCGCAGCACCGCGGCGGCCTGTGCCTCGATCACCGCCTCCGGGTGCGCCGGAAGCTGCTCCCCGGCGACGAAACCGGGGTTGCCCATCGCCCAGACGTCCTGCTCGCCGCGGAAGCCGGCGGCGAACCGCGCGTACTGGTGCGGGCCGCCGATCGACAGGATCGAGGAGAAGCACACCACGGCGGGCCGTGTCCCACCGCGCGACAGCCGCACCAGCGCGGGCGCCTTGCGCAGCTCCTCGGCGCTGCCGAACGAGGGCCGGAACCGGGAGACGTCCATCAGCAGCCGCGTGAACTCCTCCTGCCTGCCCAGCTGTCCGGCCTCCCGCATCATCGCGCCGAACACGTCCGACGGCTCGGCGCTCGCCGCGTTGTCGCCCGGGGTGCCGGGCTCCGTACCGTCCACGTCATGCGCCAGCGCCTCCAGCAGCTGCCGGGCGACCTGCGCGGGCGTCGGGTGGTCGAACAGCAGCGTCGGCGGCAGCCGCAGCCCGGTGACGGCGTTGACGCGGTTGCGCAGCTCGACCGCGGTGAGCGAGTCGAAGCCCAGCTCCAGGAAGCCCCGGGTGGCGCCCACGGCGTCCGCGTCCGCGAAGCCGAGGACGGCGGCGGCCTGCGTACGGACCACGTCCAGCAGGACGTTCTCCCGCTCCGCCGCGTCCAGCCCGGCCAGCCGCCGCGCCAGCGACGGACCACCGGCGTCGGCCGGTGCGCCGGAGGCCGTACGCCGCCGGGCCGGGGCCCGGACCAGTCCGCGGAACACGGCGGGCAGCGCCCCCTCGGCGGCCTGCTCGCGCAGCGGCGCGAGGTCCAGGTGGAGCGGTACGAGCACCGTCTCACCGCCGACCGCGCACGCCGTGTCGAACAGCTCGAGACCGTCCCGCGAGGACAGCGGCGCCATCCCGGAGCGGGCCATGCGCTCCACATCCGCGTCCGCCATGTCGCCGGTCATCGCGCTGCGCTGCTCCCACAGGCCCCAGGCGAGCGAGAGCGCGGGCAGCCCGGTGGCGCGGCGGTGCGCGGCGAGGGCGTCCAGGAAGGCGTTGGCGGCGGCGTAGTTGGCCTGCCCCGGCGCGCCGAAGGTGCCGGCGGCGGAGGAGAACAGCACGAACGCCCCGAGGTCGAGATCGCGGGTCAGCTCGTGCAGATGGAGCGCCGCGTCCATCTTCGGCCGGGACACCGTGTCGATCCGGTCCGGGGTGAGCGCGGACAGCAGCCCGTCGTCCAGCACACCGGCGGTGTGCACGACGGCGGTCAGCGGATGCTCCGGATCCACCTCGGCCAGCAGCTGCGACAGCGCCTCGCGGTCGGCCACATCGCACGCCGCGACGCACACCTGCGCGCCCAGCGCGGTCAGTTCGTCGACCAGCTCCGGCATGCCGGCGGCCCGCTGCCCGCGACGGCTGCCCAGCAGCAGATGCCGTACGCCGCGCTCGGTCACCAGATGGCGGGCGAGCTGCCCGCCGAGGACACCGGTGGCCCCGGTGATCAGGACCGTGCCGTCCGGGTCGAACTCCGCCTCCGGCGCCGGGTCCTCGCTCTCCTGGGTGGCACCCTCCTGGGTCGCGACCCTGGCCAGGCGGGGCGCGTGGAGCGCGCCCTCGCGGACGGCGAGCTGCGGCTCGCCCCCGGCCACGGCCGCCACGAGCGCGTCGGCCGTGGTCCCCTCATGGTCCAGGTCGAGCAGCAGGAACCGGTCCGGGTTCTCGGTCTGAGCGGTGCGGATCAGCCCCCATACGGGCGCGTGCAGCAGGTCGGACACCTCGGCGTCCGGGGACGTGGCGACCGCCCGCCGGGTGACGAACGCCAGCCGCGCCCCGGCGAAAGCCTCCTCCGTGAGCCACGCCTGCGCGCTCTCCAGCGCGGCGTGCGTGGCCAGCCGGGCGCCCTCCGCCAGATGGCGGCCACCGCCCCCGGCGGGGCCGGTCAGCGGGAGGAGGACGACATCCGGCCGGGGGCTGCCGGACGCCACCACGGCCGCCAGCTCGGCCAGATCGGGGAAGACGGCGCACTCGGCACCGGTGGCCTCCAGCGCGTCGACCAGCCCGAAGGCGTCCGTGCCGTTGTCCACGGCGCCCTGGCCGACCAGGGCCCAGCGGACGGCCGCCGGGGCCGCCGAGGGGGTCGGCACCGGCGCCCACTCCAGCCGGAACAGCGAGTCGTGGTACGTCACCTGGGCCGCGCGCAGCTGCTCCGGCGCGATGTGCCGCAGCACCAGGGAGTCCACCGACGCGACCGCGCCGCCGTTCTCGTCCGCGACGGTCAGGGCCACCGCGTCCGACCCGGCCGGTGCGATCCGTACGCGCAGCGCCGTGGCGCCCGCCGCGTGGAGGGTGACACCGCTCCAGGAGAACGGCAGCCGTACGCCCGCTTCGGCGCCCAGGAAGTCGCCGAGCGCCACGCCGTGCAGCGCGGAGTCCAGCAGCGCCGGGTGGAGCCCGAACAGCGCGGCGTCGGCGTGCTGCTTGCCCGGCAGGCGGAGTTCGGCGAAGACCTCCTCGCCGCGCCGCCAGGCGGCGGTCAGCCCCTGGAACGCCGGGCCGTAGCCGAAGCCGCCCGCCGCGAACCGCTCGTACAGGTCGTCCACGTCGAGCGCCACGGCATCGGCGGGCGGCCAGACGGACAGGCCCTCTTCGCTGTCCGCGGTGTCACCGGAGGCCAGCACACCGCCCGCGTTACGGATCCAGGGCTCCGAGGCGTCGCCCTGGTCGGTGCCGGGCTCCGGGCGGGAGTAGACCTCCAGCGTCCGGCGCCCTTCCGCGTCGGGAGCGCCGACGGTCAGCCGCAGCTGGACCCCGCCGCGCTCGGGCAGGATCAGCGGCGCCTCAAGGGTCAGCTCCTCCAGCACACCACAGCCGACCTGGTCACCGGCCCGGATCGCCAGCTCCACGAAGGCCGTCCCCGGCAGCAGCACCGTGCCGGACACGGCGTGGTCGGCGAGCCAGGGGTGGGTCTGGAGGGAGAGCCGCCCGGTGAGCAGGAAGCCGTCGGAGTCCGGGAGTTCGACGGCCGCGCCCAGCAGCGGATGCCCGGCGGCGCCGAGCCCGGCGGACGCGACGTCGCCCACCGACAGGGGCACCTCGATCCAGTAGCGCTCGTGCTGGAAGGCGTACGTGGGCAGCTCGACGCGGGTCGCGCCGGTGCCCTCGAACACCGCCTCCCAGTCGACCTGGACGCCACGGGTCCATGCCTCGCCGAGGGACGCCCAGAAGCGGTCCAGACCGCCCTCGTCGCGGCGCAGCGAGCCGATGGCGGCCGCTGCGCGGCCCGCGTCCTCGGCCGTCTCCTGGACGCCCATCGCCAGCACCGGGTGGGCGCTGGACTCGATGAAGGCCCCGAAACCCTCGTCGAGGAGACGGCGGATCGCGTCTTCGAGTTCGACGGTGCGACGGAGGTTGGTGAACCAGTACTCGGCGTCCAGCTCCGGGCCCTCGACCCACTCCCCCGTCACGGTGGAGAGGAACGGCACCTGGGCGGGCTGCGGTTGCACGGGGGCGAGGAGCGTGAGGAGTTCGTCGCGCAGCAGCTCGACCTGGGCGGAGTGCGAGGCGTAGTCCACCGGGACGCGGCGGGCCCGCACCTCGTCCGCCTCGCACGAGGCCAGCAGCTCATCCAGCGCGGTCGGCTCGCCGGAGACCACCACGGCCGACGGGCCGTTAACGGCCGCCACCGAGATGCGCTCCTCGCCCCACGCCGCGATCCGCTCCCGTACCTCCGACACCGGCAGCGCCACCGACACCATGCCGCCCTTGCCCGCCAGCACCCGGCCGATCGCCTGACTGCGCAGTGTCACCACGCGCGCCGCGTCCTGGAGGGTCAGAATGCCGGCCACGCACGCGGCCGCGATCTCGCCCTGCGAGTGGCCGACCACGGCGGAGGGACGCACGCCCAGCGAACGCCACAGCTCGGCGAGGGACACCATCACCGAGAACAGCACCGGCTGGACCACGTCGACGCGCTCCAGCGACGGCGCGCCCTCGGCGCCTCGCAGCACATCGACCAGCGACCAGTCGGTGAACTCGGCGAGCGCGGCGGCACATTCGTGGATGCGGGCGGCGAACACCGGCGAGGCGTCCATCAGCCCCACCGCCATGCCCGCCCACTGCGAGCCCTGCCCCGGGAAGACGAACGCCGTCTTCTCGGCCGTTCCGGTGCCCTGGATCAGCTGCGGCGCCGCCTCGCCCCGGGCCAGCGCCGTCAGGGTGGCGGTGAAGTCGTCGCGGTCCGTGCCCACCAGCACGGCGCGCTGGTCCAGGGGTGCGCGGGTGGTGGCCAGGGAGTAGCCGATGTCGGCGGGGCGCGGCCCGTCGTCGGCGGCGAGGAGTGTCAGCAGCCGCTCGGCCTGGGCGCGCAGCGCCGTCTCGCTCTTCGCCGACACCACCCACGGCACCGGGCTCGGCTGCCGCGTCTGTGCGGGCTTCGCCGGTTCCTCGGTGGGCGCCTGCTCGATGATGGTGTGCGCGTTGGTGCCGCTGATGCCGAACGAGGAGATGGCGGCGCGGCGCGGGCGGCCGGTGTCCGGCCATGCCCGCTGATCGGTCAGCAGCGACACCGCGCCCGCCGTCCAGTCCACGTGCGCGGACGGCTCGTCCACGTGCAGTGTCTTCGGCAGGACACCGTGCTCGATGGCCTTGACCATCTTGATGATGCCCGCCACGCCTGCGGCGGCCTGGGTGTGGCCGAAGTTGGACTTCACCGAGCCCAGCCACAGCGGCTCGTCCTCGGTGTGCTCCTGGCCGTAGGTGGCGAGCAGCGCCTGCGCCTCGATCGGGTCGCCCAGCGTCGTCCCCGTGCCGTGCGCCTCGACGACGTCGACCTCGGCGGCGGACAGCCGGGCCCCGGCCAGGGCCTGGCGGATGACACGCTGCTGCGACGGGCCGTTGGGGGCGGTGAGGCCGTTGGACGCGCCGTCCTGGTTGATGGCCGAGCCGCGGACGACCGCGAGGACCGGGTGGCCGTTCTTACGGGCGTCCGACAGCCGCTCCACGAGCAGCATGCCGACGCCCTCGCCCCAGGCGGTGCCGTCCGCGGCGGCCGCGAACGGCTTGCAGCGGCCGTCGGTCGCGAGGCCGCGCTGCTTGCTGAACGCCACGAAGGTGCCGGGGGTCGCCATGACGGTCACACCGCCCGCGAGCGCGAGCGAGCATTCGCCGTTGCGCAGCGCCTGCACCGCCATGTGCAGGGTGACCAGCGACGATGAGCAGGCCGTGTCGACGGTGACGGCCGGACCCTCCAGGCCGAAGGTGTACGACACCCGGCCGGAGGCGACGCTACCGGAGCTGGCGGTGCCCATGTAGCCCTCGAGGCCGTCGGGCGCGCGGTGCAGCAGCGTGCCGTAGTCGTTGTACATCACGCCGGTGTAGACACCGGTCCGGCTGCCGCGCACGGTCGCCGGGTCGATGCCCGCACGTTCGAACGCCTCCCAGGTGGTCTCCAGCAGCAGCCGCTGCTGCGGGTCCATGGCGAGGGCCTCGCGCGGCGAGATCCCGAAGAACACCGGGTCGAAGTGGTGGGCGTCGTGGAGGAAGCCGCCGTTGCGGGCGTAGCTGGTGCCCTGCTGGTCGGGGTCGTCGTCGTACAGCGCCTCGATGTCCCAGCCGCGGTCGGTGGGCATGTCGGTGATGGCGTCCGTGCCCTCGGTGACCAGCTTCCACAGGTCGTCGGGCGAGGTCACCCCGCCGGGGAACCGGCAGCTCATCGCGACGATCGCGATCGGGTCGTCGTCGTGGGGGGTGGCGGTGGCTACGGAGGTGGTTTCGTCGGCCCCGGTGCTGCCCTGCGCCTCGGACCGCAGATAGGTGGCGAGGGCGGCGGGGGTCGGGTAGTCGAAGATCAGCGTGGCCGGGAGCCGGACGCCGGTCACCGCGGTGAGGCGGTTGCGCAGCTCGACGGCGGTGAGCGAGTCGAAGCCGACCTCGCTGAACGCGCGCTGCGGTTCCACCGCTTCGGGCCCGGCGTAGCCGAGTACGGCCGCCACCTGCGTACGGACCAGCGCGAGGACGATCGCCTCGGCCTCCGCGTCCGCCACCCCGGCCAGCTGCTGGGCGAGCGCGCCGGACTGCGCGGATGCGGCTGCCTGCGCGGCGCGGCGGGCGGGGGCCCTTACCAGGCCGCGGAACAGGGGCGGCAGCATGCCGACGCCTGCCTGGGTGCGGAGGGCCGCCATGTCGAGCGGCATCGGGACCAGGAGTGCGTCGCTTGTGGTGTTCGTCGCGGCGTCGAAGAGTTCGCGGCCCTGGGCTGCGGTGATGGCGGCGATGCCGCCGCGCTGGAGGCGGGCGAGTTCCGCCTCGTCCAGGTCTCCGGCCATGCCGCCGGACTCGGCCCACAGGCCCCAGGCGAGGGAGGTCGCGGGCAGGCCATGGGCTGCGCGGTGCTGGGCGAGGGCGTCCAGGAAGGCGTTCGCCGCCGCGTAGTTGCCTTGTCCGGCACCGCCGAAGACTCCGGCGGCGGAGGAGAAGACGATGAACGCCGCCAGGTTCTGGTGCTGGGTCAGGTCGTGGAGGTTCCAGGCCGCGTCCGCCTTCGGGCGCAGGACGGTGGACAGCCGGTCCGGGGTGAGGGATCCGATCACGCCGTCGTCCAACACGCCTGCCGTGTGGACCACGGCGGTGAGGGGGTTGGTGGTGGGGACGGTCGCCAGGGTTTCGGCCAGGGCGGTGCGGTCTGCCACGTCGCAGGCCGACCAGTGGACGGTGGCGCCCAGCTCGGTGAGGTCGGCGGTGAGATCGGCGGCGCCGGGGGCCTGGTCGCCTCGGCGGCTCACCAGGAGGAGGTGGCGTACGCCGCGCTCCGCCACCAGGTGGCGGGCGAAGAGGGCGCCCAGGGTGCCGGATGCGCCGGTCAGCAGGACCGTGCCCTCCGGGTTCCACTCGGGGGCTTCGTCCTGCGGTGCCGTTGCGGCNGGTTCCACTCGGGGGCTTCGTCCTGCGGTGCCGTTGCGGCGCGGGCCAGGCGCGGGGCCAGGACCTCGCCGTTGCGCACGGCCACCTGCGGCTCGCCGGTTGCGACGGCCGTCGCCAGGGCCTTCAGCGAAGCGTCCCAGCCGTCGACGTCGACAAGCTGGAGGCGGTCCGGGTTCTCCGACTGGGCGGAGCGGATCAGGCCGTGGACGGCGGCGTGGGGCAGGTCGGCGACGGGGTCGTTGGGGGTGGTGCTTGCGGCGCCCGACGTCAGCAGGACGAGGCGGGATGCCGCGAAGCGGTCGTCGGCCAGCCACGTTTGGAGGAGGTGGAGGGCTTGGGTGGTGGCGTCGTGTGCGGCTTGCGGGGGGTTTTCCCCTAGCCCGCCCCTTCCCGAAACGATGGGCTCCGCCCCTCGACCCCGGTCCTCAAGCGCCGGACGGGCTGGAGATGCCCTACCTGGGCCTTCGAGTGCCGCGCCGTCCGTGGAACGGCCCGGACGCCCTTCGGGCGTGTCCTCAAGCGCCGGACGGGCTTGATGTGCCAGGGACACCACTACGTACTCCGGCAGTGGCGTTCCGGAATCGGCCGCTTCGGCCAGTGCCGCCAGGTCCGGGTAGGTGGGGAGGCCCAGAGGGGTGGGGCCCACGGACACCCAAGCGTCCTTGGACACCGGCTCGGCAGGGGGCGGGACCTGGGTCCAGTCCACTCGGAACAGGGCGTCGGACGCGCCGCCCGGGCGGGGGGCCAGCTGGTCCGGAGATACCGTGCGCAGCGCCAAGCGGTCCACCGAGGCCACCGGGGCGCCCGTCACGTCGGCCAGTTGGAGCGACACCGTGCCGTTTCCGGCCGACGACAGGCGGACCCGTACGGTGTCCGCGCCCACCGAGTGGACGCGGACGCCGGTCCAGGAGAAGGGCAGTCCGCCCTGGCCCGGGTTCTCGGTCAGGTCGCTGAGGCCGATGGTGTGCAGCACGGCGTCCAGCAGCGCCGGGTGTACGCCGAAGAGCGCGGCAGCCGGTTCGGTGCCCTCGGGGAGCGCGACCTCGGCGTACACCTCGCCGTCGCCGCGCCAGGCGGCGCGCAGGCCCTGGAAGGCCGGGCCGTAGGCGAAGCCCGCCTCGGCCAGGGTCTCGTAGAGGCCATCGGTCTCGATGCGCTCCGCGCCCGCGGGCGGCCAGGCGGCCAGGTCGAACGGCGCCGTCGGGGCACTCTGCGCGAGCAGGCCCGTGGCGTGGCGTACCCACGGCTCTTCGTCGGTGGCCGCGTCGGGGCGGGAGTGGAGCGCGAGGGTGCGGCGGCCGGTGTCGTCCTGGGCGCCCACGGCGATCTGGAGCCGGACCCCGCCCTGCTCGGGCAGGATCAGCGGGGCTTCCAGGGTGAGTTCTTCGACCAGGTCGCATCCGGCCTGCTCACCGGCACGTACGGCCAGCTCGACGAACGCGGTGCCGGGCAGCAGCACCGTGCCCATCACGGCGTGATCGGCCAGCCACGGGTGGGTGTCCAGCGCGAGCCGCCCGGTGAACAGGAAGCCCTCCGCGTCGGCCAGCGAGACAACCGTGCCGAGCAGCGGGTGGTCGGCGGTGCCGAGGCCGACCGAGGAGACGTCGCCGTAGGCGGTGCCCGCGTCCAGCCAGTAATGCTCGCGCTGGAACGCGTACGTGGGCAGCTCGACGCGCTCGGCGCCCGTGCCCGCGTAGTACGCCTCCCAGTCGGGGGCGGTGCCCCGGGTGTGCAGGGTGGCCAGGGCGGTGGTCAGGGTCTCGGCCTCGGGGCGGCCGGAGCGCAGCGCGGCGACGAAGGCCACGTGGTCGGTCTCGTCACCCGCCAGGCAGTCCTGACCGAGCGCGGACAGGACACCGTCCGGGCCGAGTTCGAGGTACGTGGTGACGCCCTGGGCCTCCAGGGTGCGGATGCCGTCGAGGAAGCGGACCGCCTCGCGGACGTGGCGCACCCAGAAGTCGGCGGTGGCGATCTCCGCGGCGGGCGCGATGCCACCGGTGAGGTGGGAGACCACCGGGATCTTCGGGGTGTCGTACGTCAGGCTCTCGGCGACCTTGCGGAACGCCTCCAGCATCGGATCCATCAGCGGCGAGTGGAAGGCGTGGCTGACCGTGAGCCGCTTGGTCTTGCGGCCCTGTGCCTCGAAGCCCGCCGCGATCTCGACGGCGGCGTCCTCGTCGCCCGCGATGACCACCGAGGTCGGGCCGTTGAGGGCGGCTATGCTGACGCGCTCGGTCAGCAGCGGCGCCACCTCGTCCTCCGACGCCTGGACGGCGATCATCGCGCCGCCGCCCGGAAGCCGCTGCATCAGCCGGCCGCGCGCGGCCACCAGCAGCGCGGCGTCGGCGAGCGACAGCACGCCCGCGACGTGTGCGGCGGCGATCTCGCCGATGGAGTGGCCGGAGACGAAGTCCGGCTTCAGGCCCCACGATTCGACCAGGCGGAACAGGGCCACCTCGATGGCGAACAGCGCGGGCTGGGTGAAGCCGGTGCGGTCCAGCGCGGCGGCGTCGTCCCCGAAGAGGACGTCCTTCAGGGGCCGTTCGAGCCGCGGATCGAGCGCCGCGCACACGGCGTCGAACGCCTCGGCGAAGGCCGGGTACGTCGCGTACAGCTCGCGGCCCATGCCGAGCCGCTGGCTGCCCTGACCGGTGAAGAGGAACGCCAGCTTGCCCCGGGTGTCCGCGCCCTGGACCAGCCCGGCGGCGGGTTCGCCCGCGGCGAGCGCGGCGAGCCGGTCGAGGAAGGTGTCGCGGTCCCCGGCGACCACGGCCGCGCGGTCCTGGAGGGCGGCGCGGGTGGTGGCGAGGGCGTAGCCGACGGACACCGGGTCCAGGTCGGGGCGTTCGGTGACGTACGTGTGCAGCCGGGCGGCCTGGGCGCGCAGCGCGTCCTCGCCCTTGCCGGACAGCAGCCATGGGAGGAGGGGGAGGGTGCGGGGCGGCACCTCGGCCACCGCCACCTCGTCGGTGGCGTCGTCGGTAGCCTCCGGTGCCGGGGGCTGCTCGATGATCAGGTGGGCGTTGGTGCCGCTGATGCCGAACGACGACACGGCGGCGCGGCGCGGGCGGCCGGTCTCCGGCCACGGGCGGCCCTCGGTGAGCAGCGAGACGGCCCCGGCCGACCAGTCGATGTGCGGTGACGGCTCGTCCACGTGCAGCGTCTTCGGCACATAGCCGTGTTCGATGGCCTTGACCATCTTGATGATGCCCGCCACGCCTGCGGCGGCCTGGGTGTGGCCGACGTTGGACTTGATGGAGCCGAGCAGCAGCGGCCGTTCGGCGGGCTTCTCCTTGCCGTACGTGGCGAGGAGCGCCTGCGCCTCGATGGGGTCGCCCAGCGTCGTCCCCGTGCCGTGCGCCTCGACGACGTCGATCTGGTCGGCCGTCAGCCGGGCGCTGGCCAGCGCCTGGCGGATGACGCGCTGCTGGGACGGGCCGTTGGGCGCGGTGAGGCCGTTGCTCGCGCCGTCCTGGTTGGTGGCGGAGCCGCGGACGACGGCCAGCACCCGGTGGCCGTTCTTCCGGGCGTCCGACAGCTTCTCCACGAGCAGCATGCCCGCGCCCTCGGACCATCCGGTGCCGTCGGCGGCCGCCGCGAAGGACTTGCAGCGGCCGTCGAAGGACAGTCCGCGCTGGCGGCTGAACTCGGTGAAGGTGCCGGGCGTCGACATCACGGTGACGCCACCGGCCAGGGCCAGCGAGCATTCGCCGTTGCGCAGCGCCTGCATGGCCAGGTGCAGGGTCACCAGCGACGACGAGCAGGCCGTGTCGACGGTGAGCGCCGGGCCCTCCAGGCCGAAGGTGTACGCCACCCGGCCCGAGGCGATGCTGCTGGAGCCGCCGGTGCCGAGATAGCCCTCGACACCGGGCGGCACGGCGCGCAGCCGCGAGGCGTAGTCGTGGTACATGACGCCCGCGAAGACACCGGTCTTGCTGCCGCGTACGGACGTGGCGTCGATGCCCGCGCGCTCGAACGCCTCCCAGGTGGTCTCCAGCAGCAGTCGCTGCTGCGGGTCCATCGCGAGGGCCTCGCGCGGGCTGATGCCGAAGAACGCCGGGTCGAAGTAGTTGGCGTCGTGGAGGAAACCGCCCTCCCGGACGTAGCTCGTGCCCGCGCCGTCCGGGTCGTCGTCGAAGAGCCGCCCCATGTCCCAGCCGCGGTCCGTGGGGAACTCGGAAATGCCGTCCCCGCCGCCGGACACCAGCCGCCACAGATCCTCGGGCGACTCGACGCCGCCCGGGTAGCGGCAGCTCATCCCGACGATCGCGATGGGCTCCTGGTCCTCCGACTCCACCTCCTGGAGGCGGCGTCGGGTCTCATGCAGGTCGGCGGTGACCCGCTTGAGAAAGTAACGGAGCTTTTCCTCATTCATACGTGCGTTCCCTCTCGAGGAATCCGGAAGGTCGGGTCACTTCGCGTCGGCCGCGGTCACTTCAGGAGATCCCGAATTCCTTGCCGATGAAGTCGAAGAGGTCGTCGTCCGTGGCGGACTCGATCTCGTCGGCGACACCGGCGCCGTCTTCCGGTCCTCGGTCGTCATTCCATTGCGCGAGCAGTGCCTGGAGCCGCGCGGTGATCCTGCCCCGGTCCTCGTCGTCCGGGGCGGCCTCGGCGGCCCCGGCCAGGGACTTTTCGAGCCCGTCGAGTTCGGCGAGCAGCGAGGTGACCCCCGTCGCGTCGTCCGGCAGGATCTCGCCCCGCAGGTATTGGACCAGTGCGTTCGGTGTGGGGTAGTCGAAGACCAGCGTCGCCGGGAGCCGGACTCCGGTGGTCGCGTTCAGACGGTTGCGCAGCTCCACCGCGGTGAGCGAGTCGAAGCCGACCTCGCTGAACGAGCGGGCCGGGTCGACCGTCTCCGGGCCCGGGTAGCCGAGTACGGCCGCCACCTGGGTGCACACCAGCTCCAGCACCACCTCGTCCCGCTCGGGCTCGGACAGCCCGGCGAGGCGGGCCCGCAGCTCGTCGGCCCCACCGGCGCCTGCGGTGGCCGCCGACTCCGCTGCCCGGCGGGCGGGGGCCGCCCGCACCAGGCCGCGGAAGAGTGGCGGCAGCATGCCGACGCCTGCCTGGGCGCGGAGGGCCGCCATGTCGAGGGGCATCGGGACGAGGAGTGCGTCGCCGCTCGTGGTGTTCGCGGCGTCGAACAGCTCCAGGCCGGTGTCGGCCGTGAGCACGCCGATGCCGCCGCGGCGGATGCGGGCGATCTCCGTCTCGTCCAGCTCACCGCCCATGCCTCCGGCCACCGACCACAGGCCCCAGGCGAGGGAGGTGGCGGGCAGACCGTTGGCTGCGCGGTGCTGGGCCAGGGCGTCCAGGAAGGCGTTCGCCGCCGCGTAGTTGCCCTGTCCGGCACCGCCGAAGACTCCGGCGGCGGAGGAAAAGACGATGAATGCCTTCAGGTCCGCGGTCTGGGTGAGGTGGTGGAGGTTCCAGGCTGCGTCCGCCTTCGGACGCAGGACCTTGGCCAGCCGCTCCGGGGTGAGGGATCCGATCACGCCGTCGTCCAGCACGCCTGCCGTGTGGATGACGGCCGTCAGGGGGTGCGTGGTCGGGATCGCTGCCAGGGTTTCGGCCAGGGCGGCGCGGTCTGCCACGTCGCAGGCCGACCAGTGGACGGTGGCGCCCAGCTCGGTCAGCTCCGTTGTCAGCTCGGCCGCGCCGGGGGCCTGGTCGCCGCGACGGCTCACCAGGAGGAGGTGGCGTACGCCGCGCTCCGCCACCAAGTGGCGGGCGAACAGGGCGCCCAGGGTGCCGGACGCGCCGGTCAGCAGGACCGTGCCCTCCGGGTTCCACTCGGGGGCTTCACCCTGCGGTGCCGCTGTGGTGCGGGCCAGGCGCGGGGCCAGGACCTCGCCGTTGCGCACGGCCACCTGCGGCTCGCCGGTTGCGACGGCCGTCGCCAGGGCCTTCAGCGAGGTGTCCTGGGTGTCGGCGTCGACCAGGTGGAGGCGGTCCGGGTTTTCTGCCTGGGCGGAGCGGACCAGGCCGTGGACGGCGGCGTTTGCCAGGTCGGTGACGGGGTCGGCTGGGGTGGTGCTTACGGCGCCGGAGGTGAGGACGACCAGGCGGGAGTCCGCGAAGCGGTCGTCGGCCAACCACTGTTGCAGCAGCCCCAGCACCTGGGTGGTGGCCTGATGCGCCGTGGTGGCGGGCGAGCTTTCCTCTACCCCGCCCCTTCCCGCAGCATCGATATGCGGCTCCGCCGCGTGGTGGGGCTCCGCCCCAAGGCCCCGGTCCTCAAACGCCGGACGGGCTGGAGATGCCGCACCCGGGCGTTCAAAGGCCGCGCCGTCCGTGGAACGGCCCGGACGCCCTTCGGGCGTGTCCTCAATCGCCGGGCGGACTTGATGTGCCGCACCTGGCCCTTCGGGTGCCGCGCCATCCGATGTCAGGGAAACCACGACGTGCTCCGGCAGAGCCGTTCCGGAAGCTACGGCCTCGGCGAGCGCGTTCAGATCCGCGTACGCCGCGACCTCACCGCCAGCCGTTCCGAGACCGGGGACGTCCGAGCCCACTACCGCCCAGCGGTCAAGGGACACCTCGGCGGACGGGGTCGGGAGCGGGGCCCAGGCCAGGCTGAACAGGGCGTCGGACGTGGCGCTCGGGCGGGCGGCGTTCAGTTGGTCCGGGGACACCGTGCGCAGGGCCAGGCCCTCCACGGAGGCCACCGGGGCACCCGTTACGTCCGCGAGCTGGAGCGACACCGTGCCTGTCGTGGCGCCCGCGAGCCGCACCCGCAGCGCGGAGGCGCCGACGGCGTGCAGGCTCACGCCCGTCCACGAGAACGGCAGTCGGCCCTGGCCGCCGCCCTCTTCGGCGGCCGCCAGACCGAGGGCGTGCAGCGCCGCGTCCAGCAGCGCCGGGTGCAGGCCGAAGGTCTTGGCGTCGGCCTCGGTACCCTCGGGCAGCCGGATCTCGGCGAACACCTCGTCGTCGCGCCGCCAGGCCGCCTCGAGGCCCTGGAAGACCGGGCCGTACGCGAAGCCCGAATCGGCCAGGCCCTCGTACAGGCCCTCGACGGCAATCTGCTCGGCGTCGGCGGGGGGCCATGCGGCCAGGTCGAACGCACCCTCCGCAGCGTCGGCCGCAAGGGCGCCCGTCGCGTGGCGCAGCCACGGCTCGTCGGCCGGGGCGTCCTCGGCGCGGGAGTGCATCGTCAGGGCGCGGCGGCCGGTGTCGTCGGGGGCCGCGAGCGAGAGGCGGAGCTGGACGGCGCCCCGCTCGGGCACGATCAGCGGTGCTTCCAGGGTGAGTTCGTCCAGCCGGTCGCACCCCGCGTGTTCCCCGGCGCGCAGCGCCAGCTCCACGAAGGCGGTGCCGGGCAGCAGCACCGTACCCATCACGGCGTGGTCGGCCAGCCACGGCTGGGCCTGGAGCGACAGCCGTCCGGTGAAGGCGAAACCGTCCGCGTCGGGCAGCTCCACGGCGGCGCCGAGCAGCGGGTGGCCCGCCGCGTGCAGGCCGATCGCGGTGGCGTCGCCGCCGGAGGGCCCGGCGTCCAGCCAGAACCGGCGGCGCTGGAACGCGTACGTCGGCAGCTCCACCCGGTGCGCGCCGTACGGGGCGTACAGCGCCTCGAAGTCCACGGCGGCCCCCCGGACATGGGCCCGGCCGAGGGCGGTGAGCAGTGTCTCGGGCTCCGGGCGGCCGCCGCGCAGAGCGGCGGCGAAGGCGTGGCGCCCGTCCGTGACGCAGTCCTGCGCCATGGCGGTGAGCACCCCTTCCGGGCCCAGCTCCACGTACGTGGTGACGCCCTGGGCCTCCAGGGTGCGTACGCCGTCGAGGAAGCGGACCGCCTCGCGGACGTGGCGTACCCAGAAGTCGGGGGTCGTGATGTCGTCGGCGGAGACGACATCACCGGTCAGGTTGGACACGATCGGGATGCGCGGCGCCTCGTACGTCAGCTCCTCCGCGACCTGGCGGAACGCGTCCAGCATCCCGTCCATGTGCGGCGAGTGGAACGCGTGGCTCACGGTGAGCCGCTTGGTCTTGCGGCCCTGCGCCTCGAAGCCCGCAGCGATCTCGACGGCTGCGTCCTCGTCACCGGCGACCACGACCGCGGTCGGGCCGTTGACGGCCGCGAGGCTCACCCGCTTGCTCACGTGCGGTGTCACCTCGTCCTCGGACGCCTGGACGGCGATCATCGCGCCACCGGCGGGCAGTCGCTGCATCAGCGTGCCGCGCGCGGCCACCAAACGGCTCGCGTCCGCGAGGGAGAGCACACCGGCCACGTGCGCGGCGGCCAGTTCGCCGATGGAGTGGCCGGAGAGGACATCGGGCTTCACGCCCCACGCCTCGACCAGGCGGAACAGCGCCACCTCGACCGCGAACAGCGCGGGCTGGGTGTAACCCGTCTGGTCCAGCACCGCGGCGTCGTCGCCGAACAGGACGGTCTTCAACGGCTGTTCGAGGTGCGGGTCCAGCGCATCGCATACGGCGTCCAGCGCCTCCGCGAACACCGGGTACGCGTCGTACAGCTCACGGCCCATGCCGAGCCGCTGGCTGCCCTGACCCGTGAACAGGAACGCCACCTTGCCTCCGTCGGCCACCGCGTCCGCCACGAGCCCGGGCGCGGTGCGGCCCTCGGCAAGGGCGTCCAGACCGGCCAGGAGCGCATCCCGGTCCCGGGCGACGAGCGCCGCCCGGTGATCGAAGGTGGCGCGGCCGGTGGCCAGGGAGTAGCCGAGGTCGGCGAGGGCGACGTCGGGGTGGTCCGCCACATGGCTACGGAGCCGGGCACCCTGGGCGCGCAGCGCCTCCGGGGACTTGGCGGAGAGCACCCACGGCAGCGCCGTTGTGCCGTCCTCGAACCCGGGCTCGCCCGACGGACGCGGGTCCGGCTCCGGGGCCTGCTCGATGATGGCGTGGGCGTTGGTGCCGCTCATGCCGAAGGAGGAGATACCCGCGCGCCGGGGGCGGCCCGTCTCCGGCCACTCCCTCGCCTCCGCGAGCAGCGACACCGCGCCCGCCTCCCAGTCCACGTGCGGCGACGGCTCGTCGATGTGCAGGGACTGCGGAAGCACACCGTGCCGCATCGCCAGCACCATCTTGATGATGCCCGCGACACCCGCGGCCGCCTGCGTGTGGCCGAAGTTGGACTTGATGGAGCCCAGCCACAGCGGCTGCCCCTCCGGTCGCTCCCGGCCGTACGTGGCCAGCAACGCCTGCGCCTCGATCGGGTCGCCCAGCGTGGTCCCCGTACCGTGCGCCTCCACCGCGTCCACCTCGGCGGCGGACAGACCGGCGTTCGCCAGGGCCTGGCGGATGACGCGCTGCTGGGACGGGCCGTTGGGCGCCGTCAGACCATTGGACGCACCGTCCTGGTTGACCGCGGTACCCCGCACCACGGCCAGCACCTGGTGGCCGTTCTTACGGGCATCCGACAGCCGCTCCACGAGCACCATGCCGACGCCCTCGCCCCAGGCCGTGCCGTCGGCCGCCGCCGCGAACGGCTTGCAGCGGCCGTCGGTGGCCAGGCCGCGCTGACGGCTGAACTCGGTGAACACCGCGGGCGTGGTGATGATGGTGACACCACCCGCCAGCGCCAGCGTGCACTCGCCGTTGCGCAGCGCCTGCGCCGCGAGGTGCAGGGCCACCAGCGACGACGAGCACGCCGTGTCGACGGTGACGGCCGGGCCCTCGAAGCCGAAGGTGTACGACACCCGGCCGGAGGCGATGCTGCTGGAGCCGCCGGTGCCGAGATAGCCCTCGACGCCCTCGGGGACGGTGCTCAGCCGCGACACGTAGTCGTTGTGCATCTGGCCGACGAAGACGCCGACCTCCTTGCCGCGCAGCGTGCCCGGGTCGATGCCCGCCCGCTCGAACGACTCCCACGACGTCTCCAGCAGCAGCCGCTGCTGCGGGTCCATCGCCATGGCCTCGCGCGGGTTGATGCCGAAGAACTCCGGGTCGAAGTCGGCGGCGTCGTACGTGAACCCGCCCTCGCGGGCGTACGAGGTGCCGGGCCGGTCCGGGTCCGGGTCGTAGAACGCCTCGATGTCCCAGCCCCGGTCGTCCGGCAGCCGGGAGATGCCGTCGCGGCCCTCGGCCAGCAGCTCCCACAGGTCCTCGGGGGTGCGGACGTCGCCGGGGAAGCGGCAGCTCATGGCGACGATGGCGATCGGGTCGTCCTCGTCGGCGTCCTTTGCCGACGCCCGCGCCTGGGCCTGCGCCGGGACGGCCGCTGCCGCCTCGGAGCCGAGGAGTTCGTCGCGCAGGTACGCGGCGAGCGCGGTCGGCGTCGGGTAGTCGAAGACGAGCGTGGCGGGCAGCCGCAGCCCGGCGGCGGCGCCGAGGCGGTTGCGGAACTCGACCCCGGTCAGCGAGTCGAAGCCGAGGTCCCGGAAGGCCCGGGACGCCTCGACCGCGTCCGGCGAGTCATGGCCGAGCACCACGGCCACCTGGCTGCGCACCAGGTCGAGCAGCATCTGATCGCGCTCGGCCGCGTCCAGCCGGACCAGCCGCTCCACCAGCGACGAGCCGTCGCCCGCGGCGCCCGACTCGGCGGTGCGGCGGGTCGTACCGCCGCGCACCAGGCCGCGCAGCAGCGGCGGCACCATCGACACGGGCGCGCCCGTGAGCGGCGCCAGGTCGAGCTGCATGGGCACCAGGAACGCGTCGCCGACCTCCTGGGCGGCGTCGAACAGCGCCAGGCCCTCGTCCGAGGACAGGCCCAGCACGCCCGAGCGGCTCATGCGGGACTTGTCGGTGGCCTCCAGCTCGCCGGTCATGCCGCTGGCCTCGGCCCACAGACCCCACGCGAGCGAGGTGGCGGGCAGGCCCTGGGCCTGGCGGTGGCGGGCGAGGGCGTCCAGGAAGGAGTTGGCCGCCGCGTAGTTGGCCTGGCCGGGGCCGCCGAACGTACCGGCCGCCGAGGAGAACAGCACGAACGCGGACAGGTCCAGGTCCCGGGTCAGCTCGTGCAGGTTCAGCGCCGCGTCCACCTTGGGCCGCAGCACCTTCTCCAGCCGCTCGGGAGTCAGCGAGCCGATCACCCCGTCGTCCAGCACACCGGCCGTGTGCACCACGGCGGTCAGCGGATGCTCGGCGGGGACGGCGGCCAGGACGGCGGCGAGCTGGTCCCGGTCGGCCGCGTCGCACGCGGCGATGGTGACCTCGGCTCCCAACGCGCGCAGCTCGGCGGCGAGTTCGGCCGCACCCGCGGCCTGCTCCCCGCGCCGGCTGGTCAGCAGCAGGTGCCGGGCGCCGCGCTCGGTCACCGCGTGCCGGGCGACCAGGCCGCCCAGAGTGCCGGTGCCGCCGGTGATCAGCACCGTGCCGTCCGGGTTCCACGCGGCGGGCACGGTGAGGACGACCTTGCCGATGTGGCGGGCCTGGCTGAGGTAGCGGAACGCGTCCGGGGCCTGCCGCAGGTCCCATGCGGTGATCGGCAGCGCATGCAGCGCGCCCTGCTCGAACAGCTCCAGCAGTTCGCCCAGCATCTCCTGGATGCGGTCGAGACCCGCCTCGGTCAGGTCGAACGCCTGGTAGGAGACGCCCGGGTAGGCGTCCGCGACCTCCTCGGGCACCCGGACGTCCGTCTTGCCCATCTCCACGAACCGGCCGCCGCGCGGCAGCAGCCGCAGCGACGCGTCCACGAACTCACGGGCCAGCGAGTCCAGGACGACATCCACGCCACGTCCGCCGCTGACCTCGCGGAACGTGTCCTCGAAGGCCAGGTCGCGGGAGGACGCGATGTGGTCGTCGGCGAGCCCGAGGCCGCGCAGCGTGTCCCACTTGCCCGGGCTGGCGGTGGCGTAGACGTCCACGCCCCAGTGGCGGGCCAGTTGCACGGCCGCCATGCCGACGCCACCGGCGGCGGCGTGGACGAGCAGCGCTTCGCCGCCGCGCAGGTCCGCCAGGTCGCGCAGCGCGTAGTACGCCGTCATGAAGACGATCGGCACGGACGCGGCCTGCGCGTACGACCAGCCCTGGGGCATCGGCACGACCATGCGGCGGTCCACGACCACCAGCGGCCCGAACCCGCCGGGCAGCATGCCCATCACCCGGTCGCCGGGCGCCAGATCGGTGACACCGGGGCCGGTTTCGAGGACGACACCGGCGCCCTCACTGCCCATCAGGCCCGCGTCGCCGGGGTACATGCCCAGCGCGTTCAGCACGTCGCGGAAGTTCACACCGGCGGCCCGGACCGCGACCCGCACCTGCCCGGCCTCCAGCGGCGCGGCGGCCTCCGGGGTCGGCAGCAGCGTCAGGTTCTCCAGCGTGCCCTTGTCCTGGATGTCCAGCCGCCACGCCTGCTCACCGGCGGGCGGCACCATGGGCCCGTCGGCGGCGATGCGCGCCAGCCGGGGCGCGTGGACGGCGCCGCGGCGCAGCACGAACTGCGGCTCGCCGGAGGCCAGCGCGGCGCCCAGCGCCTCGTACGAGGCGTCGGTGCCGTCGAGGTCGACCAGCACCAGCCGGTCGGGGTTCTCCGACTGCGCGGAGCGCACCAGACCCCACACCGGGGTGTGCGCCAGGTCGTGGGTGCCCGCGTCACCGGCGGTGGCCACCGCGCCGCGGGTCACCAGGACCAGCTGCGAGGCCGCGAACCGCTCGTCGGCCAGCCACTCCCGTACGAGGGCCAGCGTCTCCTGGGTGGCGGTGTGCACCGCGCCCGTCACATCGCCGTCGGCGCCACGCGGGTCGAGGTACGCCAGAACGTACTCGGGCGCCGTCCCGGCCTCGCCCAGCGCGGCCAGATCGGCGTGGACCGCCGCACCGGACGTCAGCGCGGCGGGCGCGCCACCGCCGAGGACCGCCCACCGCGCGGTGCCTTCCGCGGCGCCTTCCGTGGCCACGGGCACGGTGGCCCAGTCCAGCCGGTACAGCGACTCGTGGTACGCGGCGGGGCGGGCGCCCGCGAGCTGCCCGGCCGCGACCGGGCGCAGCGCCAACTGCTCCACCGAGGCCACCGGGGCACCGGTCCCGTCGGCCAGCTCCAGCGCCACCGCGTCCGCCCCGGCCGGGGTCAGCCGCACCCGGAGCGCACCGGCGCCCACCGCGTGCAGCGACACCCCGCCCCAGGAGAACGGCAGCCTGCCCTGCTCATCGCCGTCGGGACGGGCGAACGTGCTGTGCAGCGCGGCGTCCAGCAGCGCCGGGTGCAGCCCGAACGCCTTGGCCTCGGCCTCGGCGCCCTCGGGCAGCCGGACCTCGGCGAACACCTCGTCACCGCGCAGCCAGGCCGCCTCGAGGCCCTGGAACACCGGGCCGTACGCGAACCCGCCCTGCGCCAAGTGGTCGTAGAGCCCCTCGACATCGGCGGGCTCGGCGCCCGGCGGCGGCCACGCCGTCAGATCGAACGAGGGCTGCGGGGCGCCCGCCACCAGCACACCGCTGGCGTGCCGGATCCACGGCACCTCGGCGGGCGCGTCCTGGGCCCGCGAGTACAGCTCCAGCGTGCGGTGCCCGGCCGCCTGCGGGGCACCGACCATGATCTGGAGCTGCACCGCTCCGCGCTCGGGCAGGACCAGCGGCGCCTCGATGGTCAGCTCGTCCAGCCGGTCGCAGCCCACCTGGTCACCGGCGCGGATCGCCAGCTCCACGAACGCGGTGCCGGGCAGCAGGACCGTGCCCATCACGGCGTGGTCGGCGAGCCACGGGTGGCTTTCGAGGGAGAGCCTGCCCGTGAGCAGGAAGCCGTCGGAGTCGGCCAGCGGCACCGCCGCACCCAGCAGCGGATGGTCCGCCCGGCCCAGACCCGCCGACTCCACGTCGCCCACGAAGCCCGCCGGGGACGTCAGCCAGAAGCGGCGGTGCTGGAAGGCGTACGTGGGCAGGTCGACGCGGGACGCACCGGTCCCCGCGAAGTACGCCGCCCAGTCCGGCGTCACGCCACGGACGTGCAGCCGGGCGAGGGCGGCGGTGGCGGTGTCGGCCTCGGAGCGGTCCTTGCGGAGGACGGGCGCGAAGGCGGCATCGCTGTCGGTCAGGCAGTCCAGGCCCATGGCGGACAGCACACCGTCGGGGCCCAGTTCGAGGTAGGTCGTGACGCCCTGGGCCTCCAGGGTACGGATGCCGTCGAGGAAGCGGACGGCCTCGCGGACGTGGCGCACCCAGAAGTCGGGGCTGGTGATCTCCTCGGCGGAGACCAGCTGACCGGTGAGGTTGGAGACGATCGGGATGCTCGGAGCCTCGTACGAAAGCCCCTGCGCCACCTCACGGAACGCGTCCAGCATCCCGTCCATGCGGGGCGAGTGGAAGGCATGGCTGACGGTGAGGCGCTTGGTCTTGCGGCCCTGCGCCTCGAAGGTCGCGGCGATCTCCAGCGCGGTGTCCTCGTCACCCGCGATGACCACGGACATCGGGCCGTTGAGGGCGGCGATGCTCACGCGCTCGGTGAGCAGCGGCGCCACCTCGTCCTCGGACGCCTGCACCGCGATCATCGCGCCACCGGCGGGCAGTTCCTGCATCAGACGCCCACGCGCGGCGACCAACTTCGCCGCATCCTCCAGCGAGAGCACACCCGCCACATGGGCAGCGGCCAGCTCGCCGATGGAGTGGCCGGAGAGGAAGTCCGCACGCAGCCCCCACGCCTCGACCAGGCGGAACAGCGCCACCTCGACCGCGAACAGCGCGGGCTGGGTGTAACCGGTCTGGTCCAGCACCGCAGCGTCGTCCCCGAACAGGACCGTCTTCAGGGGCGTTTCGAGGTGCGGGTCCAGTGCGTCGCACACCGCATCCAGCGCTTCGGCGAACACCGGGTACGCGTCGTACAGCTCACGGCCCATGTCGAGCCGCTGGCTGCCCTGACCCGTGAACAGGAACGCCACCTTGCCGTCCGCCACCGAGCCCTCGACCAGCCCCGCGGCGGAATCGCCGCGCGCCAGCGCCTCCAGGCCCGCGACCAGCGCGGCGCGGTCCTCGCCGACGACCACCGCACGGTGGTCCAGCGCGGCACGCGTCGTGGCGAGCGAGTAGCCGAGGTCGGTCAGCGGCAGCTCGGGCCGCTCCTCCAGGTGGGCGAGCAGCCGTACGGCCTGCGCACGCAGCGCGTCGGCGGACTTACCGGACAGCGTCCAGGGCAGCACCCCGGCCGCGCGGGGAGCGGCATCCGACGTGGGCCGGGGCTCCGGCTCGGGGGCCTGCTCGATGATGGCGTGGGCGTTGGTGCCGCTGACGCCGAAGGACGAGATGCCCGCGCGGCGCGGACGGTCCGTCTCCGGCCACTCCCTCGCCTCCGCGAGCAGCGACACCGCGCCCGCCTCCCAGTCCACGTGCGGCGACGGCTCGTCGATGTGCAGGGACTGCGGAAGGATGCCGTGCCGCATCGCCTGCACCATCTTGATGATGCCCGCGACACCGGCGGCCGCCTGCGTGTGGCCGATGTTCGACTTGATGGAGCCGAGGTACAGCGGCTGTTCGGCGGTCTTCTCCTTGCCGTATGTGGCCAGCAGCGCCTGCGCCTCGATCGGGTCGCCCAGCGTGGTCCCCGTACCGTGCGCCTCCACCGCGTCCACCTCGGACGCGGAGAGGCCCGCACCGGCCAGGGCCGCGCGGATGACGCGCTGCTGCGACGGGCCGTTCGGCGCCGTCAGCCCGTTGGACGCACCGTCCTGGTTGACCGCCGTGCCGCGCACCACGGCCAGCACCTGGTGGCCGTTCTTACGGGCGTCCGACAGCCGCTCCACCAGCAGCATGCCGACGCCCTCGGCCCAGCCCGTGCCGTCCGCGCCGGAGGCGAAGGACTTGCAGCGGCCGCTGGCGGACAGGCCGCCCTGGCGGCTGAAGTCGATGAAGGTGTCCGGGGTGGACATGACGGTGACACCGCCCGCGAGCGCCATGGTGCACTCGCCGCTGCGCAGCGCCTGGGCCGCGAGGTGCAGCGCCACCAGCGACGACGAGCAGGCCGTGTCGATGGTGACGGCCGGGCCTTCGAGTCCGAAGGTGTACGCGACGCGGCCCGAGGCGACACTGCCCGCCGTACCGGTGCCGAGGTAGCCCTCGAGGCCCTCGGGGAGCGCGGTCAGCCGGGAGAGGTAGTCGTGGTACATGACGCCGGTGAAGACGCCGGTCTTGCTGCCGCGCACGGCCGCCGGGTCGATGCCCGCGCGCTCGAACGCCTCCCAGGAGGACTCCAGCAGCAACCGCTGGTGGGGGTCCATGGCGAGGGCTTCGCGCGGGTTGATGCCGAAGAAGTCGGGGTCGAAATCGCCCGCGTCGTAGAGGAATCCGCCCTCGATGGTGGCGCTGGTGCCCGCCTGCCCCTGGTCGTCGCCCAGGATGCCGTCCAGCTGCCAGCCGCGGTCGGTGGGGAAGCCGGAGATGGCGTCGGTGGCGCCCATGACGAGCTGCCACAGCTCCTCGGGGCTGCTGACGCCGCCCGGGTAGCGGCAGCTCATGCCGACGATGGCGATCGGCTCGTCGTCGGCGACGGCGGTGGCCGCCGCGGGGGCCGCGGCGCCCTCGTCGGCTTGGTCGCCGAGGATTTCGGTGCGCAGGAAACCGGCGAGCGCGGTGGGCGTGGGGTAGTCGAAGACGAGGGTGGCGGGGAGCCGTACGCCGGTGACGGCGCCGAGGCGGTTGCGCAGCTCGACGGCGGTGAGCGAGTCGAAGCCCAGCTCCTTGAAGGCGCGGCCCGAGCCGACCGCCTCCGGGCCCGCGTAGCCGAGGACGGCGGCGACCTGGCCGCAGACGACCTCCAGCAGCAGCCGGTCGCGTTCGGGGACGGACAGCCCGAGGAGCCGTTCGGCGAGCCCGCCGGGGGCGGCGGCGCCCGACTCGGCGGTGCGGCGGGCCGTTCCGCCGCGCACCAGGCCGCGCAGCAGCGCGGGGACCATGGTGGCATCGGCGTGGCGCAGCGGCGCCAGGTCCAGGTGCATGGGGACGAGCGCGGGGTCGCCGACGGCGAGCGCGGTGTCCAGCAGGGCGAGGCCCTCGTCGGAGGAGAGGGCGGCGACTCCGGCGCGGGTGATGCGCTGGATGTCGGTGTCGTCCAGGTCGCCGGTCATGCCGCTGCGTTCGGCCCACAGGCCCCAGGCGAGGGCGGTCGCGGGGAGCCCACGGGCGCGGCGGTGCTGGGCGAGGGCGTCGAGGAAGGCGTTGGCTGCCGCGTAGTTGGCCTGGCCGGGGCCGCCGAGCGTTCCGGCGGCGGCGGAGAACAGGACGAACGCGGACAGGTCCAGGTCGCGGGTCAGCTCGTGCAGGTTCAGTGCCGCGTCCACCTTGGGCGGCAGGACACGGTCGACGCGCTCGGCGGTGAGCGAGCCGATGACACCGTCGTCCAGCACACCGGCCGTGTGCACCACGGCGGTCAGCGGGTGGGCGGCCGGGATGGCGGCCAGCACCTCGGCCAGCGCGGCGCGGTCGGCCACGTCGCAGGCGGCGAGGGTGACGTCGGCGCCGGACGCGCGCAGTTCGGCGACGAGGTCGGCGGCGCCGTGCGCGTCGGCGCCGCGCCTGCTGAGCAGCAGCAGGTGGCGTACCCCGTGCTCGGCGACCAGGTGGCGGGCGACCAGGCCGCCCAGGGTGCCGGTGGCGCCGGTGACCAGGGCGGTGCCCTCGGGGTCGAGGGCGGGCACGGTGTGCGCGGCGTCGGAGGCGACCTTCGCGAGGCGCGGTACGACGACGGACCCGGCGCGGACCGCGAGCTGCGCTTCGCCGGTGGCGAGGGCGGGGGCGAGCGCGCGGTACGAGGCGTCGCTGCCGTCGATGTCGACGAGGGTGAAGCGGTCCGGGTTCTCGGACTGCGCGGAGCGCAGCAGGCCCCACAGCGGGGCGTGCGCCAGGTCCTCGGTGTCGGCGTCCGCGGCGGTGGCGACGGCGCCGCGGGTGGCGATGACCAGCCGGGAGCCCTCGAAGCGGTCGTCGGCGAGCCAGCGTTGGGCCAGGTCCAGCGCGCGGTGCAGGGCGTCGCGTACGCCGTCCTGGACAGGAAGGTCCGCCTCGGCCGGGAAGAACGGCGCGACGACGGCCTGCGGCACCGGGGCGCCGCCGGTCACGGCCTCGCCCAGCGCGGCCAGGTCGGCGTATCCGGCGGCGGTGGGCAGCGCGGCGGCCAGGGCCGGGGTGTCGTCACCCAGCAGCGCCCACTGCCCGGCCACGACGGTGGTGGCGGAGGGCACCGGGGCGGGGGTCCACTCGACGCGGAACAGCGCGTCGTAGAAGGCGCCGCGCGCGGAAGTCACCTGCTCGGGCGAGACCGGGCGCAGCAGCAGGGCGTCGACCGAGGCGACGGGCGCGCCGCTCTCGTCGGTCACCAGGACGGCCACGGTGTCCTGGCCCGCGGGCGAGAGCCGGACGCGCAGCGCGGAGGCGCCGACGGCGTGCAGCCGGACGCCGCTCCAGGAGAACGGGAGGCGGCCGTGTTCGGTGTCCTCCAGCAGGGAGCCGATGCCGACGGCGTGCAGGGCGGCGTCCAGCAGCGCCGGGTGCAGCCCGAACAGGTCGGCCTCGGCGCGGGCGCTGTCGGGCAGGCGTACCTCGGCGTACACGTGGTCGCCGTGCTGCCAGGCGGCCTTGAGGCCCTGGAACACCGGGCCGTAGGCGAAGCCGCTCTCGGTGAGCCACTCGTACAGGCCGTCGACGGGGACCTCGGTGGCGTCGGCCGGCGGCCAGGTGGTGAGGGTCTCCTCGGGGGTCGTGGCGCCGGTGGCGAGCACACCGGTGGCGTGGCGGGTCCACTCGCCCTCGCCCCAGGTGCCGTCGGCGGCCTCTTCGAGCCGCGAGTGCAGGGTCAGCGAGCGGCGGCCGGTGTCGTCCGGCGCGCCCACGGACACCTGCACCTGCACCCCGCCCTGCGGGGGCAGGACGAGCGGCGCTTCGAGGGTCAGCTCCTCCAGCACGTCGGCGCCGACGTGGTCACCGGCGCGGATGGCCAGCTCCACGAAGGCGGTGCCGGGCAGCAGCACGGTGTCCATGACGGCGTGGTCGGCGAGCCACGGGTGGGTCTGGAGGGAAAGCCTGCCGGTGAACAGGAATCCGGCCGCATCGGCGAGCGAGACGGCGGCACCGAGCAGCGGGTGGTCGGCGGAGCCGAGCCCGGCGGCGGTGACGTCGCCGGTCCAGGGACCGGGGGGCTCGGGCCAGTACAGCTCGCGCTGGAAGGCGTAGGTGGGCAGTTCGACGCGGCGGGCGCCGGAGCCCGCGAAGACGGCGGCCCAGTCGACGGCCACGCCGTGCACATGGGCGCGGGCGAGCGCGTCGGTCAGGGCGGTGGCCTCGGGGCGGTCGCCGCGCAGGACGGGGACGAAGGCGGCGCCGTCGGCGGTGACGCAGTCCTGCGCCATGGCGGTGAGCACACCGTCGGGGCCCAGCTCCACGAAGGTGCCGACGCCGTACTCCTCCAGCCTGCGGATGCCGTCGGTGAAGCGGACGGCCTCGCGGACGTGGCGGACCCAGTGGTCGGGCGAGCAGATCTCGTCGGCGGAGACGGACGCGCCGGTGAGGTTGGAGATGACGGGGATGACCGGCGGCGCGTAGGTGACGCCCTGCGCGACCTCGCGGAACGCCTCCAGCATGCCGTCCATGTGCGGCGAGTGGAAGGCGTGGCTGACGGTGAGCCGCTTGGTCTTGCGCCCCTGGGCCTCGAAGGCCGCGGCGATCTCCCGAGCGGCGTCCTCGTCGCCCGCGATGACCACCGAGGTCGGGCCGTTCAAGGCGGCGATCGAGACACGCTCGGTGAGGAGCGGCGCCACCTCGTCCTCGGACGCCTGGACGGCGATCATCGCGCCGCCGCCCGGGAGTTCCTGCATCAGTCGGCCGCGCGCGGCGACCAGGCGGCAGGCGTCGGCGAGCGACAGCACGCCCGCCACGTGGGCGGCGGCCAGTTCGCCGATGGAGTGGCCGACGAGGAAGTCGGGCTTCACGCCCCACGTTTCCAGCAGCCGGAACAGCGCCACTTCGAGGGCGAACAGGGCGGGCTGGGTGTAGCCGGTGCGGTTGAGCACGTCGCCGTCGTCGCCGAACATGACGTCGCGCAGCGGCAGTTCGAGGTGGCCGTCGAGTTCGGCGCACACCTCGTCCAGCGCCTTCGCGAAGGCCGGGACGGCCGCGTACAGGTCACGGCCCATGCCGGTGCGCTGGCTGCCCTGTCCGGTGAACAGGAACGCGACCTTGCCCTCGCCGACCTCGCCCCGAACGACCCCGCCCGCGGTGCCGTCCTCGGCGAGCGCGGCCAGCCCGCGCAGCAGATCGTTCCGGCCGCCATCGCCCGCGATGACCACGGCCCGGTGGTCCAGTGCGGCGCGGGTGGTGGCCAGGGAGTGGGCGAGGTCGACCAGGCCGAGGCCCGGGGCGTCCCGTACATGGGCGGCGAGCCGTGCGGCCTGGGCGCGCAGCGCCTGCGCGCTCTGCCCGGACACCAGCAGCGGCAGCTGCCCGCCGAGCCCGGACCACTCCCCCTGTGACGAGCCGTCGGTGGCCGTCTCCGCCTGGCGGTCCTCGGCGGGCGCCTGCTCGATGACGGTGTGGGCGTTCGTACCGCTGACGCCGAACGAGGAGATGCCCGCGCGGCGCGGCTGTCCGGTCTCCGGCCACGGTGTGTTCTCGGTGAGCAGGGACACCGCGCCCGCCGACCAGTCGACGTCCCCGGAGGGCGCGTCGACGTGCAGCGTCTTGGGCAGCACCCCGTGCTCGATGGCCTTGACCATCTTGATGATTCCGGCAACACCGGCCGCGGCCTGGGTGTGCCCGAAGTTGGACTTGACGGAGCCGAGCCACAGCGGGCGGCCCTCGGCCCGGTGCTGCCCGTACGTGGCGAGCAGCGCCTGCGCCTCGATCGGGTCGCCCAGCGACGTACCGGTGCCGTGCGCCTCGACGGCGTCGACCTGGGCCGGGGTGAGGCGGCCGTCGGTGAGCGCCTGCCGGATGACGCGCTGCTGGGACGGGCCGTTGGGCGCCGTCAGGCCGTTGCTCGCACCGTCCTGGTTGATGGCGGAGCCGCGGACGATGGCGAGCACCTGGTGGCCGTTCTTGCGGGCGTCCGACAGCCGCTCGACGAGCAGCATGCCGACGCCCTCGCCCCAGCCGGTGCCGTCCGCGCCGTCCGCGAACGCCTTGCAGCGGCCGTCGGGGGCGAGGCCCCGCTGGCGGCTGAAGTTGATGAACGCGCGCGGGCTGTTCATGACCGTGACACCACCGGTCAGCGCCAGCGAGCATTCGCCGTTGCGCAGCGCCTGCACGGCCAGGTGCAGCGCCACCAGCGACGCCGAGCACGCGGTGTCGACGGTGAGCGCCGGGCCCTCCAGGCCGAAGGTGTAGGAGATGCGGCCGGAGATGACGCTCGCCGCGTTGCCGGTCAGCAGATACTGCTCGACGCCCTGCGGCAGCCGGTGCATCAGCTCCGGGTAGTCCTGGCCGTTGGTGCCGATGAAGACACCGGCCTTGCTGCCGCGCAGCGTGGCCGGGTCGATCCCGGCCCGCTCGAACGCCTCCCAGGAGGTTTCCAGCAGCAGCCGCTGCTGCGGGTCCATGCCGAGGGTTTCCCGCGGGCTGATCCCGAAGAATCCGGCGTCGAACTCGCCGGCGCCCTCCAGGAATCCGCCCTTGTCGGTGTAGCTGGTGCCCTGCTGGTCGGGGTCGGCGTCGAAGAGCGCCGACACGTCCCAGCCGCGGTCCGTGGGGAAGTCCGTGATGGCGTCGCCGCCACCGGCCACGAGCTGCCACAGCTCCTCCGGAGACGTGACGCCTCCGGGGAAGCGGCAGCTCATGCCGACGATCGCGATCGGCTCAGGCTCCTGCGACTCGACCTCGCGAAGACGCTGCCGCGTCTGGTGCAGATCGGCAGTTACCCGCTTGAGGTAGTCGAGGATCTTGTCCTGATCCGCCATTGGAGTCTCACCCATGCTTCTCGTCACAAACCTTGCGCCCGCGGACCTTCAGATCCTTAGATTCCGAGTTCTTTCTCGATGAAGTCGAAGACCTCATCCTGCGTCGCCTGTTGCAGCTTCTCCGTCACGGTGTCGGCACCGCCGTCGGCCGTCTCGGCACCGGCCGTACGGGGCTCCGCCCACTTCGCCGCGAGGTCCCGCAGCCGGGCCGCGATGTCGTCCCGCGCCTCGCTCTCCGGGTCGAGGACGGACAGCGCGGACTCCAGTGCGTCCAGCTCCGCGAGTCCGGGCGCGGCCGCCGTACCGCCGTCGCCGACGAGTTCGCCGCACAGGAACTCGGCCAGCGCCGACGGGGTCGGATAGTCGAAGACCAGCGTGGCGGGCAGCTTCTGCCCGGTGGCGACGCCCAGCCGGTTGCGCAGCTCCAGCGCGATCAGCGAGTCGAAGCCCAGCTCCTTGAACGCCCGCCCCGCGCCGACCTCGTCGGTCGTCGGGTGGCCGAGCGCCGCGGCCGCGTTGGTGCGGACGACCTCCAGGACCACCAGGGACTGTTCGGCCCGGGAGATCCCGGCCAGCCGCTGCCGCAGCGCGTCCGCCGGGGAGCCGTCCGCGCCCGCGGACGGGTCGCCGCCCGGGACGCCGGTCTCCCGCAGCCGCCGCACCTCCGGCAGATCGCCGATGAGCGGGCTGGGGCGGACCGCCGTGTAGCCCTGGGCGAAGCGTTCCCACTGGATGTCGGCGACGGCCAGCACCGTGTCGGCGTGGTCCAGCGCCTGCTGGAGCGCCATGATCGCCGCGTGCGGGTCCATCGCCGGGACACCGCCGCGGTCCAGCCGCTCGCCGATGGCACCGCCCGCGGCAAGACCCGTCTCGCCCCAGCGGCCCCAGGCCACGGAGGTGGCGGGCAGGCCGTCGGCGCGGCGCTGCTCGGCGAGGGCGTCGAGGTAGGCGTTGGCCGCCGCGTAGTTGCCCTGCCCGGCGTCGCCGAGGGTGCCCGCGATGCCGGAGAACAGCACGAACGCGGACAGGTCCAGGTCCCGGGTCAGCTCGTGCAGATGGCGCGCCGCGTCGGCCTTCGGGCCGAGGACGGTCGCGAACCGCTGCGGGGTGAGCGCGTCGAGCACACCGTCGTCGAGGACGCCCGCGGCGTGCATGACGGCGGTGAGCGGCTGGTCGGCCGGGATCGTGGCGAGCAGCGCCTCGACGGCCTTACGGTCGGCCACGTCGCACGCGGCGACGGTGACCTGGGTGCCGAGCGCGGTCAGTTCGTCGCGCAGCTCGGTGGCGCCGGGCGCCTCCAGGCCGCGGCGGCTGGTGAGCACCAGGTGCTCGGCGCCGCTGCGGGCCAACCAGCGCGCCACATGGGCGCCCAGCGCCCCCGTACCGCCGGTGACCAGCGTGGTGCCGGACGGGCTCCAGGACCGTACGGCGGGCACCCCGGCCAGCGGGGAGCGGGCGAGCCTGCGGGCGAACACGCCCGCCGCGCGCACCGCGAGCTGGTCTTCGCCGTCGGCCCCGGCGAGCACCCCGGCGAGCCGGGACAGCGCCCGCTCGTCGGCGGCGCCCGGGAGGTCGACCAGGCCGCCCCAGCGCTCCGGGTACTCCAGCGCGGCGGTCCGGCCGAGCCCCCAGACGAGAGCCTGCTCCGGCGATTCCGGCCGGTCCGTGGCGCTCACGGACACCGCGCCGTGGGTGGCGCACCACAGCGGCGCCTCCACCCCGGCGTCGCCCAGCGCCTGGATCAGCGCGACGGTGCCGGTCAGCCCGGCGCCGACGCCGTCCGTGCCGGGCGCGGTGCGCTCGTCGAAGGCGAGCAGCGACAGCACACCGGAGACGGTTCCGGTGTCGGTCAGCTCCTCGCGCACCAAGCGGGTCAGCGACGCGCGGTCGGCCTCCACCGCGGCCGGGGTGATCTGCCGTACGTCCGCGCCGCGTTCGGCGAGCGTACGGACCACGCCGAGCGTCCAGTCGTCGGTGACGGCGGACTCGGGCACGGCCAGCAGCCACGTCCCGGACAGCCGCGGCGCGTGCGCCTCGGTGCGGGAGGTCCACGTCACACGGTAGCGCCAGCCGTCCACGGTGGACTGCTCGCGGGCCTGCTTGCGCCACGACGCGAGGGCGGGCAGGACGGCGCCGAGCGAGGACCGCTCGGTGTCGTCGTCACACGCGAGCGTGTCGGCCAGCGACTCCAGGTCCTCGCGCTCGACGGCCTCCCAGAAGCGGGCGTCGACGGCGTCGGACTGCGACGCCGGGGCGTCCACGACGGCGTCGGCGGCCTGCGGCCAGAGGTGCTGGTGCTGGAAGGCGTACGTGGGCAGCTCGACGCGCGAGGCACCGGTGCCGTCGAACACCGCATCCCAGTCGACGTCGACGCCGCGGGTCCATGCCTCGCCGAGGGACGCCCAGAAGCGGTCCAGACCGCCCTCGTCACGGCGCAGCGAACCGATCGCGGCCGCCTCACGGCCCGCGTCCTCCGCCGTTTCCTGCACGCCCATCGCGAGCACCGGATGGGCGCTGGACTCGATGAACACGCTCATGCCCTCGTCGAGCAGGCGGCGGATGGCGCTCTCCAGCTCGACGGTGCGGCGCAGGTTGGTGAACCAGTACTCGGCGTCCAGCTCGGTACCGTCGACCCACTCCCCCGTCACGGTGGAGAGGAATGGCACCTGAGTGGTCTGCGGCTGTACGGGCGCGAGCAGTTCCAGCAGCTCATCGCGCAGCAACTCCACCTGCGCGGAGTGCGAGGCGTAATCCACCGGGACGCGGCGCGCCCGGACCTCGTCCGCCTCACAGGACGCCAGCAGTTCGTCCAGCGCGGTCGGCTCACCGGAGACCACCACGGCCGACGGGCCGTTGACGGCCGCCACCGAGATGCGCTCCTCGCCCCACGCCGCGATCCGCTCCCGTACCTCGGACACCGGCAGCGCCACGGACACCATGCCGCCCTTGCCCGCCAGCACCCGGCCGATCGCCTGACTGCGCAGCGCCACCACGCGCGCCGCGTCCTTCAGCGACAGAATCCCGGCCACGCACGCGGCCGCGATCTCACCCTGCGAGTGGCCCACCACGGCGGAAGGCCGCACACCCAGCGAACGCCACAGCTCCGCCAGGGACACCATCACCGAGAACAGCACCGGCTGAACGACGTCCACCCGCTCCAGTGACGGCGCGCCCTCCGCTCCGCGCAGCACATCCACCAACGACCAGTCGGTGAATTCAGCGAGCGCGGCGGCACACTCATCAATACGGGCAGAGAACACCGGTGAAGCATCCAACAGCCCCACAGCCATGCCTACCCATTGTGACCCCTGTCCGGGGAACACGAATGCGGCCTTGCCCCCGATTGAGGCCCCCTGCACCAGGTTGGGCAGGACCTGCCCCCTAGCGAGGGCGTCCAAACCGCGAGCGAAGTCATCCCGGTCCGAGCCCACGAGCACCGCGCGCCGGTCGAAGGCGGCGCGGGTAGTGGCCAGCGAGTGGCCGACGTCGGCCGGGCGCAGCGCCGGGGCGGTGTCGAGGTGGGCCAGCAGCTTGGCGGCCTGGGCGCGCAGCGCGGCCTCGCTCTTGCCCGACAGCACCCACGGCAGCACCCCGCCGGTCTCCGGGGTGTCCTGCCGGTCCTCCGGCTCCTCGGTGGGGGCCTGTTCCAGGATGGCGTGGGCGTTGGTGCCGCTGAAGCCGAACGACGACACGGCGGCGCGGCGCGGGTGGCCGGTCTCCGGCCACGGCCGGGCCTCGGTCAGCAGCTCGATGTCGCCCGCCGACCAGTCCACGTGCGGGGTCGGTTCGGCGATGTGCAGCGACTCGGGCACGACGCCGTGGCGCATGGCGAGCACCGTCTTCATCACGCCCGCGACACCGGCCGCCGCCTGGGCGTGGCCGATGTTGGACTTGATGGAGCCCAGCAGCAGCGGCTGCCCCTCGGGCCGGTCCTGGCCGTAGGTGGCGAGCAGCGCCTGCGCCTCGATCGGGTCGCCCAGCGTCGTCCCCGTGCCGTGCGCCTCGACGACGTCGACCTCGCCGGTGGCCAGGCGGGCGTTGGCGAGGGCCTGGCGGATGACGCGCTGCTGGGACGGGCCGTTGGGCGCCGTCAGACCGTTGCTCGCGCCGTCCTGGTTGATGGCGGAGCCGCGGACGACCGCCAGCACCGGGTGACCGTTCTTCCGGGCGTCCGACAGCCGCTCCACCAGCAGCATGCCCACGCCCTCGGCCGGGCTGAAGCCGTCGGCGTCCGACGAGAACACCTTGCTGCGGCCGTCGGAGGACAGTCCGCGCTGGCGGCTGAACTCGATGAACGTGCCGGGCGTCGCCATGACGGTCACACCGCCCGCGAGCGCCAGCGAGCATTCGCCGTTGCGCAGCGCCTGCACGGCGAGGTGCAGCGCCACCAGCGACGCCGAGCACGCGGTGTCGACGGTGACCGCCGGGCCCTCCAGGCCGAAGGTGTACGAGAGCCGGCCGGAGACGACGCTCGCGGCGCTGCCGGTGGCGAGGTGGCCCTCGTAGCCCTCGGTGGTGTTGCGCATGAGGATCGAGTAGTCGGAGCCGTTGGTGCCGACGAAGACGCCGGACTGGCTGCCGTGCAGCGTGGCCGGGTCGATGCCCGCGCGCTCGAACGCCTCCCAGGAGGTTTCCAGCAGCAGCCGCTGCTGCGGGTCCATCGCCATGGCCTCACGCGGCGAGATCCCGAAGAACGCCGGGTCGAACTCGGCGGCCCCGGTGAGGAATCCGCCCTCGCGGGTGTAGCTGGTGCCCTGCGCGTCCGGGTCCGGGTTGTAGAGGGAGTCGATGTCCCAGCCGCGGTCGCCGGGGAACTCCGACAGCGCGTCGCCACCGGAGTCGAGCAGCTGCCACAGCTCCTCGGGGGTGCGGACGCCACCCGGGAAGCGGCAGCTCATGGCGACGATGGCGATGGGCTCGTCATCGGCGGACGCCGCCGCGACGGGCTGCGTGGCCACGGCCGTCTGCTGCCCGCCGGACAGCTCGGTGCGCAGCTGGCGCGCGAGCACCGTGGGGGTCGGGTAGTCGAAGATGAGCGTCGGCGGCAGCTTGAGCCCGCTGGCCGCGCCGAGGCGGTTGCGGAGTTCGACGGCGGTCAGCGAGTCGAAGCCCAGATCCTTGAACGCCCGGCCCGGCTCGACGTCGTCGGCGCCCGTGTAACCCAGTACGGCCGCCACGGCGGTCCGTACCAGATCCAGCACCAGCCGCTCCTGCTCGGCCTCCGACGCCCCGGCGAGCTGCCGCACCAGCGCGGCGCCCTCGGCGCCCTCCGCCTCGGCGTCGCCGCTCATGTCCGCGATGACGTCCCGCGCCTCGGGCAGGTCGTGCAGCAGCGGGCGGGAGCGGCCGGAGGTGAAGGCGAGGACGAAGCGCTTCCACTCCATGTCGACGACCGTCAGCACCGACTCGTCGCGGTCCAGGGCGTGCTGGAGCGCGGCCACGGCCGCGCCGGGCGCCATCTCGATGACGCCGTGGCGGCGCATCCGGTCGCCCACGCCGCCCTCGGCCATGCCGCCCTCGCCCCACGGCCCCCAGGCCAGCGAGGTGGCGGGCAGGCCCTGGGCGCGCCGCCACTCGGCGAACGCGTCGAGGAACGCGTTGCCCGGCGCGTAGTTGCCCTGGCCGGGCGCGCCGAAGGTGGCCGCGAAGGACGAGAACAGCACGAACGCGGACAGGTCCAGGTCCCGGGTCAGCTCGTGCAGATGCCGGGTGGCGTCGACCTTCACCTTCAGCACCCGGTCGATCTGCTCCGGGGTCAGCCCCTCGATCACGCCGTCGTCCAGCACGGCGGCCGTGTGCACGACGGCGGTCAGCGGACGGTCGGCGGGGACAGCGGCCAGCACCTTGGCCAGCGCGTCGCGGTCGGCCACGTCGCACGCGGCGACGGTGACCTGGGCGCCGAGCGCCGTCAGCTCGTCGCGCAGCTCGGTGGCGCCGGGCGCCTCCATGCCGCGGCGGCTGGTGAGCACCAGGTGCTCGGCCCCGTTACGGGCCAGCCAGCGCGCCACATGGGCGCCCAGCGCCCCCGTACCGCCGGTGACCAGCGTGGTGCCGGACGGGCTCCAGGACCGTACGGCGGGGGTACCGCTCAGCGGGGCGCGCACCAGGCGGCGTACGAGGAGCCCGGTGGCGCGGATCGCGAGCTGATCCTCGTCGCCTTCCCCGGCTCCCGCGAGCGCGGTGACCAGCCGGGACAGCGCCCGCTCGTCGGCCACCTCGGGCAGGTCGACCAGACCGCCCCAGCGCTCGCCGTGCTCCAGCGCCGCCACCCGGCCCAGGCCCCAGATCAGCGCCTGCTCGGGCGCGTCCAGCACATCGGCGCGGCCGACGGACACCGCGCCCCGCGTGGCGGACCACAGCGGTGCGCCGGTCTCCGCGTCGCCCAGCGCCTGCACCAGCGCGAACTGCGCCGCCACCCCGGCCGGGACGGAGCCGTGCAGCGGGTGCGGACGGCCCTCCAGCGCCAGCAGCGACAGCACACCGGCGAACGGGATGCCGTCGGTGTCGGTGAGCGCGGTGCGCAGCCGCTCGGTCAGCTGCTCACGGCCGTCGGTGGCGGGGTCGACCACGATCTGCCGTACGTCCGCGCCGCGTTCGGCGAGCGTACGGGCCGCACCGGTCGCCCAGTCGCCCTCGGCGGCGGACTCCGGCACCACCAGCAGCCACGTCCCGGACAGCCGCGCGGACTGCCCGTCGGTGAGGGGCTTCCACGTCACGCGGTAGCGCCAGCCGTCCACGGTGGACTGCTCGCGCGCCTGCTTGCGCCACGACGCGAGGGCGGGCAGCAGCGCGCTGACCTGCTCGTCGCCGTCGACGGCCAGTTCGGCGGCCAGCGCCTGCCAGTCCTCGCGGTCGACGGCGTCCCAGAAGCGGGCCTCGACGGGGTCGGCGGCGGTGGCGGTGGCAGCGGCAGGCGATGTGCCCGCCTCGAGCCAGTAGTGCTGGTGCTGGAAGGCGTACGTGGGCAGCGCGACGCGCGAGGCGCCCGTACCGTCGAACACCGCCTCCCAGTCGACCTGGACGCCACGGGTCCACGCCTCGCCGAGGGACGCCCAGAAGCGCTCCAGACCGCCCTCGTCGCGGCGCAGCGAACCGATCGCGGCCGCGTCCATGCCCGCGTCCTCGGCGGTGTCCTGCACCCCCATCGCCAGCACCGGGTGGGCGCTGGACTCGATGAACGCCCCGAAGCCCTCGTCGAGGAGACGGCGTACGGCGCTCTCCAGCTCGACGGTGCGACGGAGGTTGGTGAACCAGTACTCCGCGTCCAGCTCCGGACCCTCGACCCACTCCCCCGTCACCGTCGAGAGGAACGGCACCTGGGCGGGCTGCGGCTGTACGGGGGCCAGCAGCTTCAGCAGCTCGTCGCGCAGCAACTCCACCTGCGCGGAGTGCGAGGCGTAATCCACCGGCACCCGACGGGCCCGCACCTCGTCCGCCTCGCACGACGCCAGCAGTTCGTCCAGCGCGGTCGGCTCACCGGAAACGACCACGGCCGACGGGCCGTTGACGGCCGCCACCGAGATGCGCTCCTCGCCCCACGCCGCGATCCGCTCCCGTACCTGGGACACGGGCAGGGCCACGGACACCATGCCGCCCTTGCCCGCCAGCACCCGGCCGATCGCCTGACTGCGCAACGCCACCACACGGGCCGCGTCCTGCAAGGTCAGAATCCCGGCCACGCACGCGGCCGCGATCTCACCCTGCGAGTGGCCCACGACGGCAGCCGGTGCGACGCCGAACGAGCGCCACAGCTCGGCCAGGGACACCATCACCGAGAACAGCACCGGCTGGACCACATCGACGCGCTCCAGCGACGGCGCACCCTCGGCGCCCCGCAGCACCTCCACCAGCGACCAGTCGGTGAACTCCGCCAGGGCCGCCGCGCACTCCTCGATGCGGGCGGCGAACACCGGCGAGGCGTCCATCAGCCCCACCGCCATGCCCGCCCACTGCGAGCCCTGCCCCGGGAACACGAACGCCGTGCGGCCGCCGACGGCGGACCCCTGCGCCACGTTCGAGGCCATGCCGCCACCGGCCAGCGCGCCGAGCCCGGCGAGCAGTTCGTCGCGGTCACGGCCCCGCACCACGGCACGGTGGTCCAGCTGTGCCCGGGTCGTGGCGAGCGACAGGCCCACGTCGACCGGGCGCAGCGCGGGGTCGGCCTCCAGCTGGGTCAGCAGCCGCTCCGCCTGCGCGCGCAGTGCCGCGGCGCTCTTGCCGGACACCGCCCACGGCACCACGTCCAGCCGCCGCGACGGGGGTTCCTCGGCGGGCGTCTCCGCGTCCTCCTCGGCGGGGGCCTGCTCCAGGATGGTGTGCGCGTTGGTGCCGCTGAAGCCGAACGAGGACACCGCGGCGCGGCGCGGCCGGTCGGTCTGCGGCCACGGTGTGGTCTCGGTGAGCAGCGACACGGCGCCCGCCGACCAGTCGACGTGCGGGGTGGGCTCGTCGACGTGCAGCGTCTTGGGCAGGACGCCGTGGCGGATGGCCATGACCATCTTGATGATTCCGGCGACACCGGCCGCGGCCTGGGTGTGGCCGATGTTGGACTTGATGGAGCCCAGCAGCAGCGGCTGTCCCTCGGGCCGGTCCTGGCCGTACGTGGCGAGCAGCGCCTGCGCCTCGATCGGGTCGCCCAGCGTCGTCCCCGTGCCGTGCGCCTCGACCACGTCGACGTCGGCCGCGCCGAGGCGGCCGTTGGTGAGCGCTTGGTGGATGACGCGCTGCTGGGACGGGCCGTTGGGCGCCGTCAACCCATTCGACGCGCCGTCCTGGTTGACGGCCGAGCCGCGCACGATGGCGAGCACCGGGTGGCCGTTGCGCCGCGCGTCGGACAGCCGCTCCACGAGCAGCATGCCGACGCCCTCGCCCCAGCCGGTCCCGTCGGCGGCGGCGGCGAACGGCTTGCAGCGGCCATCGGCGGCGAGCCCGCGCTGACGGCTGAACTCGGTGAACGTCGACGGCGTGGCCATCACGGTCACGCCGCCCGCGAGCGCCAGCGAGCATTCGCCGTTGCGCAGCGCCTGCACCGCCATGTGCAGGGTGACCAGCGACGACGAGCACGCCGTGTCGACGGTGACGGCCGGACCCTCCAGACCGAAGGTGTACGACACGCGGCCGGACGCGATGCTGCCCGAGCTTCCGGTGCCGAGGAAGCCTTCGACGCCCTCGGGCACGGAGTCGAGCCGCGAGGTGTAGTCGTGGTACATGACGCCCGCGAAGACACCGGTGCGGCTGCCGCGCAGCCCGGTCGGGTCGAGGCCCGCGCGCTCGAACGCCTCCCACGACGACTCCAGCAGCAGCCGCTGCTGCGGGTCCATCGCCATGGCCTCACGCGGCGAGATGCCGAAGAGCGTGGGGTCGAAGCCGCCCGCGTCGTAGAGGAATCCGCCCTCGCTCACATAGCTGGCCCCGGCCTGGTCGGGGTCGGCGTCGTACAGCGACTCGATGTCCCAGCCGCGGTCGGTGGGGAAGCCGGAGATGGCGTCCTCGCCGCCCGCGACGAGCCGCCACAGCTCCTCGGGGGTGCGGACGCCGCCCGGGTAGCGGCAGCTCATCGCGACGATCGCGATGGGCTCCTGGTGCCGCTCTTCGACCTCGCGCAGCTGACGGCGGGCCTGACGCAGGTCGGCGGTGGCCCGCTTGAGGTAGTCGCGAAGCTTGTCCTCGTTATTCACCATTGCGTCGGCTCCTTGCGAAGGGGGAGGTGGTGCTCATGAGTTCCAGACGCTCCCTTTCAGGAGGAGCCGAGTTCGTCGTCGAGCAGGTCGAAAAGCTCATCGTCGGTTGCGGATTCGAGGTCGTTGTCGTCGGTGTCGCCGTCCGCCGCGTCCTGCGCGTCGTTCCACTTCGCCAGCAGGGCCTGGAGGCGCATGGTGATCCTGGAGCGGGTGACGCTGTCGTCCGCGGCCCCCGCCAGGGCGGCTTCCAGCCGGTCGAGTTCGCCGAACACCGACGGGCCGCCGCCGTCCCCGTGCGGGAGTTCCGCGCGCAGATGGTCGGCGAGGGCGTCGGGCGTCGGGTAGTCGAAGATCAGCGTGGCCGGCAGCCGGAGGCCGGTGGCCGCGCCGAGCCGGTTGCGGAGTTCGACGGCGGTGAGCGAGTCGAAGCCCAGGTCCTTGAAGGCCGCGGCCGGTTCGATGGCCGCCGCGCTGCCGTACCCGAGCACGGTCGCCACCTGGGCGCACACCAGGTTGAGCAGGAAGCGGTCCCGTTCGGCCGCGGACATGCCCGCGAGCCGGTCGGCGAGGCTCGTCGCGTCGTCCGCCCCACGGCCACCGGCCGCGGCGGCGCGCCGCACCGGGGTACGGATCAGCCCACGCAGCAGGGGCGCCACCCCGGCCGTGGACTGGGCGCGCAGTGCGGCGATGTCCAGGGCGGCGGGGATCAGCACCCCGTGTCCGGCGAGCCCGGACACGTCGAACAGCGCCAGGCCCTCGGCGTTGCCGAGCGCGTTCATGCTGCCGCGGTTCATGCGCTGCCGGTCGGCGGTGGCGAGGGTGGACGCCATGCCGTCCTCGTCGTCCCACAGGCCCCAGGCGAGGGAGACGGCGGGCAGGCCCTGGCTGCGCCGGTGCTGGGCGAGGGCGTCCAGGAAGGTGTTGGCCGCCGCGTAGTTGCCCTGCCCCGGGTTGCCGAAGACACCGGCCGCCGAGGAGAACAGCACGAACTCGGCGAGGTGGTCGTTGCCGCGGGTCAGCTCGTGGAGGTTCCACGCCGCGTCGACCTTCGGCCGCAGCACCCGCTCGACGCGCTCGGGGGTGAGGGACTCGATCGTCCCGTCGTCGAGCACACCCGCCGCGTGGATCACGGCGGTGAGCGGGTGTGCGGCGGGGATGTCGGCCAGGACGGCGGCGAGCGCGTCCCGGTCGGCCGCGTCGCACGCCGCCCAGGTGACCTGGGCACCCAAAGCGCTCAGCTCGTCGGCGAGTTCGGCCGCACCCGCCGCCTCGGCGCCACGGCGGCTCGTCAGCAGCAGCCGCCTGGCCCCGCGCTCGGTCACCAGGTGGCGGGCCAGCAGCCCGCCCAAGGTGCCGGACGCGCCGGTGACCAGCACCGTGCCCGCCGGGTCGAGGCCGGGCACGGCCGCCTCGTCCAGGGCCGCCACGCGCGCCAGCCGGGGTGCGTACGCGGCCCCGCCGCGCACGGCGAACTGCGGCTCATCCGTCCGCAGCGCCGCCAGCAGCGCGGAGAGGGAAGCGGCAGCGACGGCGCCGCCGTCCACGTCGGCCAGCACGAACCGGCCCGGGTGCTCGGCCTGCGCCGACCGCACCAGGCCCCAGAGGGCGGCATGGGTGAGGTCGTCCACGCCCTCGGCTGTGGCCTCACCGTCCGTCGTCACGGCCACCGCGCCCCGGGTGAGCAGGACCAGCCGCGAGTCGGCGAACCGCTCGTCGACGAGCCACTCCCGTGCCAGGGCCAGCGCCCGCAGGGTCACGGTGTGCGCCGCGGCCGCGGTGTCCCCGGAGGTGGTGAGGTCGGGCAGGCACGGTACGAGGACCACGTCCGGCGCGATCCCCTCGGCCTCGACCGCCTCGCCGAGCGCGGACAGGCCCGCGTAGGTCTCGGCCTCGATCCCGGCGTCGGCCAGCGCCCCGGTGATCTTCAGGTCGCCGCCGCCGGTGTTCTCCAGGACGGCCCACAGGGCGGTGTCGTCCCCTTCGTCGGACGTGGGCAGCGCGGCCCAGTCGACGCGGAACAGCGACTCGTGGTGACGGGCGTTGCTTGCGGTGAACTGCCCCGGGTCGAGCGGCCGGAGCGCGAGCGAGCCGACCGACACCACCGGGGCACCGGCCTCATCGGTGATCTCCAGCGCCACCGCGCCCTGCCCGGCGCCCTGCCCGGCCGGGGAAACCCGCACCCGCAGGGCCGTCGCGCCGACGGCGTGCAGCCGTACGCCGTCCCACGAGAACGGCAGCCTCGCCTGCCCGGCCTCCTCCGCCGCCCAGAACCCGCCGAGGCCCACCGCGTGCAGCGCGGCGTCCAGCAGCGCCGGATGGCAGGCGTACGCACGGGCCTCGCCCTGCTGCTCCTCGCCCAGCGCCACCTCGGCGAACACCTCGTCGCCGCGCCGCCAGGCGGACTTCAGCCCCTGGAACACCGGGCCGTACGCGAGGCCGAGCGCCGCGAAACCGTCGTACAGGCCGTCGACGTCGATCGGCTCGACGGCCGTGCCGTCGACCTCCGCCGGGGGCCACTGCGCCATGGGGCTCGGCGCGGTGGCGGCCGGGCCGGTGGTGCCGAGCACACCGGCCGCGTGCCGGGTCCACGGCTCGTCGGCCGCGTCCTCCGGGCGCGAGTAGATGTGCAGCGCGCGCCGCCCCTCGGGGCCGTCGGGCTCGTCCACGGAGACGCGGAGCTGCACCGCGCCGCGCTCGGGGAGGACCAGCGGCGCTTCCAGGGTCAGCTCCTCGACCTGGTCGCAACCGACCTGGTCACCGGCCCGGACGGCCAGTTCGACCAGGGCCGTCCCCGGCAGCAGCACCGTGTCCATGACGGCGTGATCGGCCAGCCAGGGGTGCGTACGGAGCGACAGCCGACCCGTGAACAGGAAGCCCTCGGAGTCGGGCAGGTCCACCGCCGCACCCAGCAACGGGTGATCGGCGGAGCCGAGCCCGGCCGACGCCACATCGCCCACGGCCCCGGCCGGGGCCTCCAGCCAGTAGCGCTCGCGCTGGAAGGCGTACGTGGGCAGGTCGACGCGGGACGCACCGGTCCCCGCGAAGTACGCCTCCCAGTCGACCGCCACGCCACAGACGTGCGCACGGGCGACGGCGGTCGTCAGCGCCTCGGCCTCGGGACGGTCCTTGCGGAGGGCGGAGGCGAAGGCGGTGTCACTGTCGCTGGTCACGCAGTCCTGGGCCATGGCGGTGAGCACACCGTCGGGGCCCAGCTCGACATACGTAGTGACGCCCTGGGCTTCGAGAGTGCGGATGCCGTCGAGGAAGCGGACCGCTTCGCGGACGTGGCGCACCCAGAAGTCGGGGCTGGTGATCTCCTCAGCGGAGACGAGGTTCCCGGTGAGGTTGGAGACGATCGGGATGCGCGGAGCCTCGTAGGTCAGCCCCTGCGCGACCTCGCGGAACGCGTCCAGCATCCCGTCCATGCGGGGCGAGTGGAAGGCATGGCTGACGGTGAGGCGCTTGGTCTTACGACCCTGCGCCTCGAAGGTCGCGGCGATCTCCCGAGCGGCTTCCTCATCACCCGCGATCACGACCGACATCGGACCGTTGAGGGCGGCGATGCTGACGCGCTCGGTGAGCAGCGGCGCCACCTCATCCTCCGACGCCTGCACCGCGACCATCGCGCCACCGACGGGCAGCTCCTGCATCAACCGCCCACGAGCGGCCACCAACCGGCAGGCGTCCGCGAGCGAGAACACACCCGCCACATGCGCGGCAGCCAACTCACCGATCGAGTGCCCGGACAGGAAGTCCGCACGCACACCCCAGGCTTCGACCAGCCGGAACAGCGCCACCTCGATGGCGAACAGCCCAGGCTGGGTGAACGCCGTCTGGTCGAGCACCGCAGCGTCGTCGCCGAACAGGACCGTCTTCAGCGGCCGTTCGAGGTGCCTGTCCAGCGCGTCGCACACCGCATCCAGCGCCTCCGCGAACACCGGGTACGCGTCGTACAGCTCACGGCCCATGCCGAGCCGCTGGCTGCCCTGACCCGTGAACAGGAACGCCACCTTGCCGTCCGCCACCGAGCCCGCGACCAGCCCCGCGGCCGACTCGCCCCGTGCCAGGGCGTCGAGTGCGGCACGGTCCTCGCCGATCACCACCGCACGGTGGTCCAGCGCGGCGCGCGTGGTCGCGAGCGAGTACCCGACGTCGCCCGGGGTGAGGTCCGGGTGCGCGTCCAGGTGCGAACGGAGCCGCACCGCCTGGGCACGTAGCGCGTCGGCGGTCTTCGCCGACAGCGCCCACGGCGTCACGCCAGGCGTTCCCGCCGCCTCACGCGGCGCCTCATCCTCAACCGGCGCCTGCTCAATGATCGTGTGGGCGTTCGTCCCGCTGAAGCCGAACGACGACACCGCCGCACGCCGGGGACGGCCCGACTCGGGCCACTCCTGCGCCTCGGCGAGCAGCGACACCGCGCCCGCGGACCAGTCGATGTGTGGCGACGGCTCATCCACGTGCAGCGTCCGCGGCAGCATCCCGTGCCGCATGCCCATCACGATCTTGATGATGCCCGCGACACCGGCGGCGGCCTGCGTGTGGCCCATGTTCGACTTGATCGAGCCGAGCAACAGCGGCCGGTCCTCGGGGCGGTTCTGGCCGTACGTGGCCAGCAGCGCCTGCGCCTCGATCGGGTCACCCAGCGACGTACCCGTGCCATGCGCCTCGACCGCGTCCACCTCGGCGGCGGACAGCCCGGCATTCGCCAGGGCCTGCCGGATGACGCGCTGCTGCGACGGGCCGTTCGGCGCCGTCAGACCATTGGACGCACCGTCCTGGTTGATCGCGCTGCCACGCACCACCGCGAGCACCGGGTGGCCATGACGACGCGCATCCGACAGCCGCTCCACCAGCAGCATGCCCGCACCCTCGGACCAGCCCGTGCCGTCAGCATCCGCAGAGAACGCCTTGCACCGGCCATCCGCCGCAAGCCCCCGCTGACGGGAGAACTCCACAAACGGCGCCGGAGTCGCCATCACCGTCACACCGCCCGCGAGCGCCAGCGAGCATTCGCCGTTGCGCAGCGCCTGGACGGCCAGGTGGAGCGCGACCAGCGACGACGAACACGCGGTATCCACCGTGATCGTCGGACCCTCAAGCCCGAACGTGTACGCCAACCGGCCCGAAATCACACTCGCCGCATTGCCGGTGCCGACGAATCCCTCGACGCCTTCCGGAAGCGCCGGAAGCGAGGACGCGTAGTCGTGGTACATGACGCCCGCGAAGACACCGGTACGGCTGCCGCGCAGCACGCCCGGGTCGATGCCCGCCCGCTCGAACGCCTCCCACGACGTCTCCAACAGCAACCGCTGCTGCGGATCCATGGCGAGCGCCTCACGCGGCGAAATCCCGAAGAACGTCGGGTCGAAGTGACCCGCCCGGTCGACGAAGCCGCCCTCGCGGGAGTACGAGGTGCCGGGGTGGTCCGGGTCCGGGTGGTACAGCCCGTCCAGGTCCCAGCCACGGTCGGTCGGGAACTCGGAGATCGCGTCCCGGCCCTCCATGACCAGCCGCCACAGATCCTCCGGCGTCTCCACCCCACCCGGGTAACGGCAACCAAGCCCCACGATGGCGATCGGCTCATCATCCGCAGCCGACACCACCACCGGACCGTCCACCGCAGCCGCCGTCCCGCCCAGCTCCGTACGCAGGAACTCCGCGAGCACCACCGGCGTCGGGTAGTCGAAGACCAACGTCGCAGGAAGCCGCAGCTCACTCGCCGCACCCAACGCGTTCCGCAGCTCCACCGCCGTCAGCGAATCGAAGCCCAGATCGCGGAAGGACTGATGCGGCTCCACGGTGTCCGTCGAGTCGTGGCCGAGCACGGCCGCGACCTGGTGACGGACCAGGTCGAGCAGGACGTCGAGCTGTTCGGCCTCGCCGAGCCCGGCCAGCCGCTGCGCCAGCGCACCCGATGCGGCCGCGCCCTCCGCCGTACGCCGCCCCGGCACCCGCACCAGCCCACGCATCAACGGCGCCACCACACCCGACGCCGCGGCCTCGGCCC
>NZ_RIBZ01000083.1:0-15352 GCF_003721215.1 Streptomyces botrytidirepellens | reverse complement strand
TGTCCGGCCGAGGGGCCTGTCCCGCCGAGGGGGCGCCGGACCGTTGGAGAGGCGGTCCGGCGCCCCCTCGGCGGAGGTTTCCGAGCTCCGGCGGCTACTCGGCGATTTTGGTGCGCATGATCCAGCGAAAGACCGCCGGGACGAGCTCGCCGTCGACGAGTTCGAAATGCTCGTACCCGTTGCGGTGCTGGATTTTGAGCTTCCGGGTGGCAAGGGACGACCGGCCGGTCCGATGCGCCCGGGGGAGATCGTCCGGTCCCCCCTCGAGGATGACCTCGATCGGGGTGCCGTCGGGAAAATACGTGCTCTGTTCCGTCACCTGTTCACCTCTTTACGCGGGAACGTGGAGTTCGAGCCGGTCATCCGAGGTGAGGATGGCCCGCTGCATGTCCTGAAGGGCCCGGCACGGTTCGAGTCCGAGTTCCTCGTTGAGCGTCTTCCGTGCCGCCTGATACACATGCAGGGCGTCCGCCCGGCGGCCGCAGCGGTAGAGCGCCAGCATCAGCTGACGGTGCAGCGCCTCCCGCAGCGGATGCTCGGTGGTCAGCTGGTACAGATCACTCACCAGCTCACGATGACGACCGAGCATCAGACGCGAATCGGTCAGCATCTCGACACATTCCAGACGGGCTTCCTTCAGCCAGGTCTGAAAACCCTCGAGAATCGGTCCGTGGCACACATCGTCCAGCAGCGGGTCGCGCCAGAGATCGAGCGCGCTTTCGAAACTGGCCGTGGCCTGCTTGTAGCGCCGCTCCCTGAGGTGATCGCGCCCCTCGCCCACCAGTCGTTCGAAACAGTGGAAGTCGAGATCATCGGATCCCAGACGCAGGACGTATCCCGGGGGACGGGTGAGAACCGGGCTTTCGTTCTGGTGGGGCCGGCGCAGGAACTTGCGAATCTGGGAGACGTATACATGAAGGCCCGCGATCGCCCGGCGCGGCGGGTCCTCCCCCCAGATCTCCGTGATGAGCTGGTCGATCGGGACCACCTGATCCGCGCGGACCAGGAGGACGGTCAACAGGACTTCGATCTTCCGTGCCCTGATGGATAATTTGCGCCCCTCCTCGACCACACGGAGGGGCCCCATGATCTCATATCGCACTGCTTGCCCCGTCCGAGTCGCCGATGCGTGCGGTCATGGGACAGTCGGCGCCGTTGCCGGAAATCCCCGCGAGATTCTTCGTGTTTTCGTGTCCGCCCGGGGGTGGTGCCTGTCTACTGGAGGCGAACGAATGTGCGGGCCCGCGTCGCGTACGTACCGCCGAGCCGCCCGCCTGTGGGAAGTGGACCGGCTGTTTGTTGCCGCACGGGGACGGACAGTGCTGCCGGTTCCGCTTACTCACGTCGTTCGCGACTGCCATTACTCACCCCTCTTTATCACGGACCTGCCGGTGATTCAGAAACCGCGAATCCGCAGTTCACTGCCCCTGGCAGGCGTCCTTCGTCCTAAGCGAGTCCTATGACTACCCGCCTCACCTAGAATCCGGATACATAAGCCCTTGAGGCGCCCCCTCGCGCAATGGCGCGCAATTCGATACCGTGCGGAAGATCAGAGTCCGGATATCGTCGGCCTCGAGTAGCGCGGTCAGCGAATGAGAATACGCTGATCGAGTCGGCGGGTTCAAGCACGACATGCCGAAACCCGCTTCCTCTCGGGCCCGTTGATGAGAAGTGGATAATTGCAGGACTTCGGGGGCCGGTTGCCCCGTGGAAACCGGCCCCGAAATCCTTGGTCAAAGCTTGTGGGCCACCACGATCGCACAGCCGGCACTGGGCACGGTGGGCAGCGCCGACTTGGCGGCGTCGAGCACCTCCTGCACGCTGACCCCGTGCCGCTCCTCGAACTCCCGGCGGCACTTCAGAATGCCGTCGATCATTCGGTTGGCGGTGTCCTTGGTGTGCTCGGTGACGTCCGTCAGCTCGTCCAGCACCAGCCCGGCGTCGCTGATCAGGCCGGGCCAGTCCTGGAGCCGGGTCAGCGAGGTGACCACGCCGGGATCGTTCTCCGGCTGATAGCCGCCCTCGCTCTGGCTCGGCGCGGTCACATCCGTCAGCACCAGCCGGCCGCCGGGCGCCAGCACCCGAGCCATCTCGCGCAGCGCCGTGGGCCGGTGCATGTGGTTGATGGATTCGAATGCGAGTACGGCGTCGAACGACGCTTCCCCGAAAGGCATGGCCATGGCATCGGCGTATTGGAACGACACCTGGCCGGACATGTCCTCGGCGAGCGCCGCTTCCGTCGCCTGCTTGACCTGAAGCTCGCTGATGGTGATTCCCAGAACGCCGGCCCCGGTCGTCGACGCCACCCGCAGCGCGGGCTTGCCGATGCCGCAGCCCACATCGAGAACCCGGTCTCCCGGCCCCACCCGCAGCCGTTCGACGAGCAGATCGGTGAAGCGGTCCGTCGCCTCCCGCACCGAGCTGGTGTCGGAGGGGCCGTCCCAGTAGCCGAAGTGGAAGTTGTCGTCCCACGCCATCTGTAGCAGCGGTCCGAGCGAACTGTAGTAGTCCGACACCTGGCCGCCTGGCGGCGCGGGTGATGGGGATGTCATGGCACTCCTCCTGTGTGCTCGGCGCTCCGGTCGGCCGTCAAGTGGCCACAAGGTCCACCTGCTCAGCGATGGTCCGGGGTTCCGGTAACGCGTCTCTAAAGTCACCGGCCGCGGGCTTTTGGTCTGCCTTTAGAACCGCGCCCCACGATGGGCCACGTGCTCGCACCGATCATCAATCCGGAGCGGGAGTGCCTCCCATGACCAACGACATCCCTGCCTACTTCGAGCGCCGTACGTGGTGTGATGGCTAGCGCCCCGCCCACCCGGCCACCTCAGCCCGCGGAGCCCATCGCCGTCGTGGGAATGGCCTGCCGACTGCCCCACGCACCCAGCCCGGCCGCCTTCTGGCAGCTGCTGCGGCAGGGCCGCCACGCCATCACCGCGATGCCCGCCGACCGCCGTCACCCCGGCTCCCCGACCGAGCCGGTCGCTTCAACCGAGCCGGTCGCTTCGGCCACCGGCTGGTCCGGTGGATTCCTGGACCGGGTCGACACGTTCGACGCCGCGTTCTTCGGCATCCCGCCGCGCGAGGCGGTGGCCATGGACCCCCAGCAGCGGCTGATGCTCGAACTCAGCTGGGAGGCCTTCGAGGACGCCGGAATCCGCCCCGAGACGTTGAAGGACACCGCCACCGGTGTGTTCGTCGGCGCGATCTGGGACGAGTACGCGGCCGTGCTGCGCCGCCACCGGCCCCTCGCGAGTACCCGGCACGCCATGACCGGCGTGCACCGCAGCATCATCGCCAACCGGATCTCCCACGGATACGGGCTGCGCGGCCCGAGCCTCACCGTCGACACCGCGCAGTCCTCGTCGCTGGTGGCCGTCCACACCGCCTGCGAGAGCCTGCGCCGCCACGAATGCACCCTGGCGCTGGCCGGTGGCGTCAACCTCATCCTCACCGAGGAGAGCATGGAGGCCGCCGCGGCCCAGTTCGGCGGACTCTCCCCGGACGGCCGCTGCCACACCTTCGACGCCCGCGCCAACGGCTTCGTACGCGGCGAGGGCGGCGGCGCCGTCCTGCTCAAGCCCCTCGCCGCGGCGGTGCGCGACGGCGACCCTGTGTACTGCGTGATCCGCGGCAGCGCCCTCAACAACGACGGCGCCACCGACGGCCTGACGACCCCCGACCCGGTGGCGCAGGAAGCCGTGGTGCGGCTCGCCCACCAGCGCGCCGGAACCTCACCCGGCGAGGTCCAGTACGTCGAACTGCACGGCACCGGTACGCCCGTCGGCGATCCGGTCGAGGCCACGGCGCTCGGCGCCGCCCTCGGCAGCGCCCGTACGGAGGACGACCCCCTGCCGGTCGGCTCCGCCAAGACCAACGTCGGCCACCTGGAGGGCGCCGCCGGGATCGTCGGACTGCTGAAGTGCGTCCTCAGCATCACCCACCGGCAGCTCCCGCCCAGCCTCCACTACACCACCCCGAACTCGCGCATTCCGCTGGGGGGCCTCGGGCTGCGCGTCCAGGACGAACTCACCGCGTGGCCACGCCCGGACCGGACGCTGCTCGCCGGAGTCAGCTCCTTCGGCATGGGCGGCACCAACTGCCATCTGGTGCTCGCCGAACCACCCGCCCCCGCGGCGGCCACCGCCCCGCCCCTGGTTCCGCCCGTCGTCCTGTGGCCGCTCTCCGCCCGGACCCCCGCCGCGCTGTGCGCCCAGGCCGCACGGCTGCGCGACCACCTCGCCGCCCACCCCGGCGCCGAGCCCGCGGACATCGGCCACGCCCTGGCCACCACCCGGACCGCCTTCCCCCACCGCGCCGTACTCCTCGGCGACGGCCACCACCCCGACGAGCTGCTACGCGGGCTCGACGCGCTCGCGCAGGGCACCCAGAGCGCCGGACTCGTCCGGGGCCGGGCGGCCGGAGGAGGGCTTGCGCTGCTCTTCAGCGGTCAGGGAAGCCAACGCCCCGGCATGGGCCGTGACCTGTACGCCGCGCACCCCGTCTTCGCCGACGCCCTGGACGAGGTCTGCGACACCCTGGTCCCGCACCTCGAACTGTCCCTGCGCGACGTCATGTTCGCCGAGCCCGGCACACCGCGGGCGGCGCTCCTGGACCGGACGTCGTACACCCAGCCCGCGCTGTTCGCCATCGAAGTCGCCCTCCACCGGCTGGTGGCCTCCTGGGGGCTGAAGCCCGACCACGTGACGGGGCACTCGGTCGGCGAGATCGCCGCGGCACACGTGGCCGGAGCGCTCTCCCTCCCCGACGCCTGCGCCCTGGTGGCCGCCCGCGGCCGGCTCATGCAGGCGGTCGCGGCGGACGGCGCCATGGCCGCGTGGCAGGCCACCGTGGACGAGGCCACCGAACTGCTGGCCGGGCGGGAGGACCGGATCGGCATCGCCGCCGTCAACGGGCCTTCCTCCGTCGTGGTCTCCGGAGACCGGGACACCGTCCACGACACCACCGCCGTTTGGCGGGAGCGCGGCCGCAAGGCGCGTCTGCTGAAGGTCAGCCACGCCTTCCACTCCCCGCACATGGACGGGATGCTCGACGAACTGCGTGCCGTAGCCAGCGATTTGGACGTCGCCGTACCGGCCATTCCCGTCGTCTCCAATGTGACCGGCCGCGTCGCCACCGCCGAACAGCTCGCCTCCCCGGAGCACTGGGCCCGCCACGCCCGCGACGCGGTGCGCTTCGCCTCAGGAATGCACACCCTCCGCGCGGCGGGCGTCACCACGTACCTCGAACTCGGCCCCGACGCCCAGTTGACCGCCATGGCCCGCGAATGCCTCGCCGAGCGCCCCGGCCCCGAAGATGGTCGCGAAGACGGCCCCGAGGACGGCCCCGAAAGGCCGCGCCCCCTCACTGTGGCCGCTCTGCGGCGCGACCGGCCGGAGGTGCGCACCTTCGCCACCGCCATGGCCGAGGCCCACGTCCGCGGCACCGCCCTCGACTGGGAGCAGGTCTTCGGCGGACACCGCTCCCGGACGGTCGGCCTGCCGACGTACGCCTTCCAGCGGGAGCGCTATTGGCCCGGGGAGCAGCCCGCGCCCCCGGCCACGGAAAGCGCGGCCGCCGAGTCGCCGCCGACCGGGCGGCCGGCGGAGCTGACGGGCGCGGAGCGCGACCGCGCCCTGCTGGAGACGGTGCGCGACGCCGCCGCCATCGTCCTCGGACACCCCGGCCCGGACGCCATCGACCCGGCCCTCAGCTTCAAGGACCTGGGCTTCGACTCCCTCGCGGCCACCGAACTGAGCGACCGGCTGAGCGAGGCCACCGGCCTGCCCCTGCTCGCCACGCTCACCTTCGACCACCCCACGCCGCTGGCCGTCGTCGCCCATCTGCGCACCCGCCTCGGCCGGACCCCGAACGTGCTTCCCCCTCCGACCACGCCACCGGCCACCACACCCCTCACCGACGACGATCCCATCGCGGTGGTGGCCATGAGCTGCCGCTACCCCGGTGGCGCCGACACACCGGAAGCACTGTGGCGGCTGCTGGCCGAGGGCGTGGACGCGATCGGTGAGTTCCCGGCGGACCGGGGCTGGGACCTGGCGGGGCTCTTCGACCCGGACCCGGACCGNCCGGGGCTGGGACCTGGCGGGGCTCTTCGACCCGGACCCGGACCGCCCCGGCACCAGCTACGCCCGCGAGGGCGGATTCCTCTACGACGCGGCGCGCTTCGATGCCGAGTTCTTCGGCATCAGTCCGCGCGAGGCGCTGGCCACCGACCCGCAGCAGCGGCTGCTGCTGGAGACCGCGTGGGAGGCGTTCGAGCGCGCGGGCATCCGTCCCTCCGCGCTCCAGGGCAGCTCGACCGGTGTGTTCGTCGGGGTGACACCCCAGGACTACGGTCCACGGCTGCACGAGGCCCCTAAGGGGCTCGACGGCCATCTGCTGACCGGCAGCACGCCCAGCGTGGTGTCCGGACGGATCGCCTTCACCTTCGGCCTGGAGGGCCCCGCGGTGACGGTGGACACCGCGTGCTCGTCGTCGCTTGTGGCGCTGCATCTGGCCGCCCAGGCGCTACGGCATGGGGAGTGCCGCATGGCCCTGGCGGGCGGAGTGGCCGTGATGGCCGCCCCGGGCATGTTCACCGGCTTCTCCCGTCAGCGCGGCCTGGCACCCGACGGCCGGTGCAAGCCGTTCGCGGCGGCAGCCGACGGCACGGGCTGGGGCGAGGGTGCCGGACTGGTGCTGCTGGAGCGGCTGTCGGACGCGCGACGCGACGGCCACCCGGTGCTGGCACTGATCCGCGGCTCCGCGGTGAACCAGGACGGCGCGTCCAACGGACTGACGGCGCCCAACGGGCCGTCGCAGCAGCGCGTGATCCGCCAGGCCCTGGCCGCCGCCCGGTTGACCCCGTCCGAGGTGGACGCGGTGGAGGCACACGGTACGGGCACCACGCTGGGCGATCCGATCGAGGCGCAGGCCCTGCTCGCCACGTACGGACAGCAGCGGTCCACGAACCGGCCGCTGTGGCTGGGATCCATGAAGTCGAACATCGGCCACACCCAGGCGGCCGCCGGGGTGGCGGGCGTCATCAAGATGGTGATGGCGATGCGGCACGGACAGCTGCCCGCCACCCTGCACATCGACGAGCCCAGCCCGCACGTCGACTGGGCCGGCGGCAGCGTGCGCCTGCTCACCGAACCGGTCGCATGGCCGAACGGCGAACATCCCCGCCGCGCGGGCGTCTCCTCCTTCGGCATCAGCGGAACCAACGCCCATGTGATCCTTGAACAGCCCCCCGCGCTGGATACCGCGACCGGCGCCCTGCCCGAGGACGGGCCCACGCCCTGGGTGCTGTCGGCACGTAGCGCGGAGGCGTTGCGCGGGCAGGCCCGTGCGCTGACCGCCGCGCTGGACACCGAGCCCGGCGCGTCCGGCGCGTCCGGCGCGTCCGGCGCGTCCGACGCTTCCGCGGCTTCCGCCGTGGAGGTGGGCTGGTCGCTGGTCACCACGCGGTCGGTGTTCGCCCACCGGGCGGTGCTGGTCGGCGAGGACCGCGACGCGCTGACGGCGGCGGCCCGGGCCTTGGCGGCCGGTGAAAGCCACCCGGGCCTCGTGGGCCCCGGGACGGCGGCTCCCGGAACCGCGATGGCGGGCGGCCCCGGGCCGGTGCTGGTGTTCCCGGGGCAGGGGTCGCAGTGGCAGGGCATGGGCGCCGAACTCCTCGATACGTCCCCCGACTTCGCGGCCCGGGTGGCCGCATGCGAACGGGCACTGACGCCGTACGTGGACTGGTCACTGACGGATGTGCTGCGCGGCACCGAGGACGCGGCCGATCTGCGCCGGGTCGATGTGGTGCAGCCCGTGCTGTGGGCCGTGATGGTCTCGCTGGCCGAGGTGTGGGCGCGGTACGGGGTGCGCCCGGCCGCCGTCGTGGGCCACAGTCAGGGCGAGATCGCGGCGGCTGTGGTGGCGGGGGCGCTGTCGTTGGAGGACGGCGCGAAGGTGGTGGCCCTGCGCAGCCGGGCGCTGTGCCGACTGGCCGGCGGTGGCGCCATGGCCTCGCTGGGACTGGGCCGGGAGGCGGCGGCCGACCTGCTGGCCGAGCTGGGAGACCGGGCCTCCGTGGTCGTGGTGGCGGTGGTCAACGGGCCCGGATCCACGGTCGTGTCCGGACCGCCCGGGCAGGTGGCCGCCGTGGTGGCCGCATGCCAGGAGAGGGCGGAGCGCGCCCGGTTGATCGAGGTGGACTACGCCTCCCACAGCCCCCAGGTCGACGAGATCGCGCAGGAGCTGACCCACCTGCTGGACGGCGTCCGTCCGGCCGCCTCCGCCGACACCGGTGTGTCGTTCTACTCGACGGTGACCGGCGGCCGCGCCCAGCCGTCCGACCTCGACGCCGGCTACTGGGTGCGCAACCTGCGGGAGCAGGTGCGGTTCGCCGACGCGGTCGACGCGTTGCTGGCCGATGGCCATCGCGTGTTCATCGAGGCCAGCACCCATCCGGTGCTGACCATGGGGATGCGGGAGTGTTTCGAGGAGGCGGATGCCGACGCCGTCGCCGTACCGACACTGCGGCGTGACCACGGTGGCCGGGCGCAGCTCATGCGCGCGCTGGGGCAGGCGTTCACCGCCGGGGTGGACGTCGACTGGGCCGCTCTGTTCCCGGCCGACCCGCCACCCCGTACCGTCGACCTGCCCACCTACGCGTTCCAGCGCGAACGGTACTGGCTGGACACCACCACCTCGCGCGGCGGCGATCCCACCCACCTCGGCCTTGCCTCCGCCGAGCACCCCCTGCTGGGCGCCGCCGTGGAACTCGCCGACGGCAGCGGCCTGATGCTGACCGGGCGCATCTCCGCGCAGGCACACCCCTGGCTGAGCGAACATGTGGTGGGCGGCGCGGCGCTGGTGCCGGGCGCCGCGCTGGTGGAATGGGTGCTGCGCGCGGGCGACGAAGCCGGTTGCGGCGAGGTCGAAGAGCTGGCGTTCCGGGCGCCTTTGTCGCTGCCCACCATGGGTGGCCTGTGCGTACAGGTGGCGGTGGGCGCCCCCGCCGACGACGGACGGCGCGACGTACGCGTGTACGCCCGCCCGGACGGCGGCGGCGCCCCCGCTGCGTGGACGTGCCACGCCACGGGCGTCCTGCGCCCGTCCGCACCGGACGAGCAGACGGCCGAGCCCGGGGCATGGCCACCGGCCGGGGCGCGGCCGGTGGCGACGGACGGGCTGTACGAACGGATCGCCGTCTCGGGCTATGCGTACGGCCCTGCCTTCCGGGGCGTACGCGCGATGTGGCGTGACGGCGCCGACGTCCTGGCCGAGGTGGAACTGCCGGAGCCGGCCGGAGAACCGGGCGGCTACGGCATCCACCCGGCCCTGCTGGACGCGGCCCTGCAACCGGCTCTGGTGACCGACCACGAACCGGTCGACGAGCGCCTGTGGTTGCCGTTCACCATGAGCGGCGTGGCGCTCTGGGCGGCCGACGCGACCACCGTACGCGTCCGGCTGTCCCCGCACCGGCAGGGCGCGGACGGCGAGCGCGCGATGCGGGTGGCCGTGTCCGATGCCACGGGCGCGCCGGTGCTCACCGTCGACGCGCTCGTGATGCGCCCGGCCGCCCCCGAGCAGCTGCGGCCCTCGAACAGCGACGGCGCGGCCGAACGCACGACGCCGGGCTTACGGGGTGGCGTACGGGTCGGGCGGCGGCGCTCCGCGGCCGCCGCGGCCGGTGCGCGGTCGGCCGACTGGACCGCACGGCTGAGGGGACTGTCGGCGGCCGAACGGCAGCGGGCGGTGCTCCACCTCGTCCGCCAGCACGCCGCCACCGTGCTGGGACACGCCGACCCCGACGCGGTGCACACCGAGGCCAGCTTCAAGGAGCTGGGCTTCGAGTCCCTGACCGCCGTCGAGCTGCGCGACCGCCTCGCCGCGGCCACGGGATTGCGTCTGCCCGCGGCCCTCATCTTCAGATATCCGACCCCGGAGGGCATCGCACGCCACTTGGTGCAGCGGCTTTCCCCCGAAGGCAAGGTCCCGACGCAGAAGTCGACGGATGCGATGAATATTGCGGAAAGGCTGGAGTCCGCGTCCGCGGATCAGGTTCTTGACTTTATTGACAACGAGCTTGGTGTGTCCTGAATGTACCGGGCGCGACGATCGCTGAAGGCCGGGTGACCCCTAGTGGCGAACGAAGAGAAGCTGGTCGAGTATCTCAAGCGGGTCTCCGCTGATCTGCACGATACGCGGCAGCGTTTGCGTGCGGCGGAGGAGCGCGTCCAGGAGCCGGTGGCCGTGGTGGGCATGGCCTGCCGCTTCCCGGGCGGGGTCACGTCCCCTGAGGAATTGTGGGACCTGCTCGGCGCGGGCGTGGACGCGATCGGGGACTTCCCCACGGACCGCGGATGGGATCTGGAAAACCTGTACCACCCCGATCCCGAGCATTACGGCACCAGTTGCGTCCGCCAAGGCGGGTTCGTCGAGGCCGACCAATTCGACGCCGCTTTCTTCGGGATCAGCCCGAGGGAGGCGCTGGCGATGGACCCGCAGCAGCGGCTGGTGCTGGAAATCGCCTGGGAGGCACTGGAACGGGCCGGAATCGACCCGGCCGCCCTGAAAGGCACCCGCACCGGCGTCTACACGGGCGTGTCCAGCCAGGACTATCTGGCCCGGGCCCCGCGGATTCCCGAGGGCTACGAGGGATACGCCCTCACGGGCATGCTCACCAGCATCATCTCGGGCCGGGTGGCCTACACCTTCGGTCTGGAGGGCCCGGCGGTGACCGTGGACACCGCGTGCTCCGCCTCCCTCGTGGCCATCCACCTCGCCTGCCAGGCGCTGCGCCAGGGCGAATGCACCCTGGCGTTGGGCGGCGGCGTCACCTCGCTCGCCACCCCCGTCATGTTCACCGAGTTCACCCGGCAGCGGGCGCTGTCCCCGGACGGCCGCTGCAAGTCCTTCGCGGCCACCGCGGACGGCACCGGATTCTCCGAGGGCGTCGGCCTGGTGGTGCTGGAACGGCTGTCGGACGCGCGGCGCAACGGACACCGGGTGCTGGCGGTGCTCCGAGGGTCGGCGATCAACCAGGACGGCGCCTCGAACGGCCTGACCGCGCCCAACGACGTCGCCCAGGAACGCGTCATCGGCCAGGCGCTCGCAAGCGCCCAGCTGACGCCGGGCGATGTGGACGCGGTGGAGGCCCACGGCACCGGTACGAAGCTTGGCGACCCGATCGAGGCCGAAGCGCTGATCGCCACGTACGGCCAGGACCGCCCCGCCGATCGGCCTCTCCTGCTCGGGTCGTTGAAGTCCCAGATCGGGCACACCCACGCGGCCGCCGGTGTGGCGGGTGTCATCAAGATGGTGACGGCCCTGCGGCATGAGGTCCTGCCCGCCAATCTGCACCTGGACGAGCCGACCCCGCACGTGGAGTGGGAAGGCAGCGGAGTACGGCTGCTGACCGAACCGACCGCCTGGCCCGACCTGGACCGGCCCCGCCGGGCGGCCGTGTCCTCCTTCGGGGTCTCCGGCACCAACGCCCATGTGATCCTCGAACAGGCCCCGGAGCCGCCCGAGCAGGCTGAGCCGCGGCCTGTTGAGGGTGTGGTGCCGTGGGTGGTGTCGGCGCGGAGCGCGGAGGCGTTGCGGGGTCAGGCGGCGGCGTTGGCGGCACGCGTGGCTGATGCGGAGGTGGCGCCTGCCGAAGTGGGCTGGTCGTTGGTGACGACGCGCTCGGTGTTCGAGCACCGTGCGGTGGTGGTGGGTGAGGACCGTGCGGAGTTGGTGGCGGGGGTCGAGGCGCTGGCGGCTGGAGAGGCGCATCCGGGTGTGGTGTGTTCCGGCGGTGCTGCGCCGTTGAACGGTGGTGCGGGTCCGGTGTTGGTGTTTCCGGGGCAGGGGTCGCAGTGGGTGGGGATGGGTGCGGGTTTGCTTGATACGTCGCCGGTGTTCGCGGCCCGGGTGGCGGAGTGCGAGCGGGCGCTGTCGCCGTATGTGGACTGGTCGCTCTCGGATGTTCTGCGCGGCACCGAGGGTGCGGGTGATCTGGGCCGGGTGGATGTGGTGCAGCCGGTGTTGTGGGCGGTGATGGTGTCGCTGGCGGCGGTGTGGGCCGAGCACGGCGTGAAGCCTGCGGCGGTGGTGGGCCATAGCCAGGGTGAGATCGCGGCGGCTGTGGTGGCGGGGGCGTTGTCGTTGGAGGACGGTGCGAAGGTGGTGGCCTTGCGGAGCAGGGCGCTGCGCAAGCTGGCTGGTGGCGGTGCGATGGCGTCGCTGGGTTTGGGGCACAAGGAGGCTGGTCGGCTGCTGTCGGGGCTGGGTGGTCGGGCTGCCGGGGTGGGTGTGGCGGCGGTCAACGGGCCGTCGTCCACGGTGGTGTCGGGCCCGCCGGAGCAGGTTGCCGCGGTGGTGGCGGCATGCCAGGAGAACGGTGATCGCGCACGGCTCATCGACGTGGACTACGCCTCGCACGGCCCCCAGGTTGACGAAATCCACGAAGAGCTGGTGCGTCTGCTGGAGGGCGTCCGCCCGATCGACATCTCCGGTACGGAAACCGCCTACTACTCCACGGTGCACGGTCACCGCATCGACACCACCGGGCTGGACACCGCGTATTGGGTGACCAACCTGCGGGAGCGCGTACGCTTCGCCGACGCGATCGAGGCGCTGCTGCTCGACGGGCATCGCGTGTTCATCGAGGCCAGCACCCACCCCGTGCTCACCGTCGGCATGCAGGAGACCTTCGAGCGGGCGGGCGTCGACGCGGCGACCGTGCCGACGCTGCGCCGCGACCACGGTGGTCAGGACCAGCTGGTGCGTTCCCTCGCCCAGGCGTTCAACGCGGGCGTCCCCGTGGACTGGACGACCCTGTTTCCGGCCGACCCCACCCCGCGAACGGTGGATCTGCCGACGTACGCCTTCCAGCACCAGCGGTACTGGCTCGACGGCCTCACCGACCGCGGCGCCGACCCCACCGACCTCGGCCTCGTACCCGCCGGGCATCCGCTGCTGAGCGCCGCCGTGGAGCTGGCGAACGGCGGCGGCCGGCTGCTGACGGGTCGGCTTTCGGCACGTACCCATGCGTGGCTCGGCGAGCACGTGGTGGCGGGCGCGGTGCTGGTGCCCGGTGCGGCCCTGGTGGAGTGGGCGTTGCGGGCCGCCGACGAGGTCGGCGCAGGTGGCGTGGAGGAACTGGCGCTCCAGGTCCCGCTGGTGCTCCCGGAATCGGGCGGACTGCGCCTCCAGATCGTGGTCGGGCCGCCCGGGGCCGACGGGCGGCGCGAGGTGCACCTGTACTCCCGTCCCGAAGGAGACGCCGACTCCACGGCCGGGTGGGTGTGCCATGCGGAGGGTGTGCTGGGCCCGGCCCCGGAGCGCGAGGGCGAGGGTGTGGCGGATGGGCTCGGCGGAGTATGGCCCCCAGCAGGGGCGGAGCCCGTGGCGCTGGAGGACTTCTACGCACAGGTCGCGGCCTCGGGGTATGCGTACGGCCCGTCCTTCCAGGGGCTGCGCGCGGTGTGGCGCGACGGGGCGGACCTGCTGGCCGACGTGGTGTTGCCGGAGGCCGCGGGCGAGCACACCGGGTTCGGTATCCATCCGGCGCTCCTCGACGCGGCGCTGCACCCCGTCCTGCTGACCGACCAGAACACGACGGACACGGTGTGGCTGCCGTTCACCTGGAACGGGGTGTCGCTTCGAGCCCAAGGGGCGACCAGCGTACGGGTCCGGCTGTCCCCTCGGGAGTGCGACGACGCGAGCGAGCGGACCGTACGGGTGACGGTGGCCGACGCGGTGGGTGCCCCGGTGCTGAGCGCCGACGCGGTGGTGCTGCGCCGGGCGAGCGAAGAGCAGCTGAGGAGCGCCCACGTCCCGGGCTCGGACGGCCTGTTCGCGATGGACTGGACTCCGTTGCCCCTCACGCCGGACGGCAGCGACGGCGCCACGAGTTGGGTGGCTCTGGGAAGCGAGGCCACCCCGGATCTCGACTCGTTGATCGCCGCGCTCGACGGTGGCACACCGGCTCCTTCGGTCGTCCTGGCGTATCGGCCCGCGGGCGACGTGTCGGCCGATGTCGGTGCCATGGCGGCCGACGGGCTGGCATCGGCGGAGCGGATCCTGAAGCTGCTCCAGGACTGGCTGGCCGAACCACGGCTGGCCGAGTCCCGGTTGGCGGTGGTGACGCGCGGAGCCGTACCCGCCGGTGACATCGGGAACGTGGACGTGCCCGCGGCCGCGCTCTGGGGTCTGGTGCGCAGCGCGCAGGCGGAGAACCCGGGCCGGTTCCTGCTGCTCGACCTCGAACCGAACACACCCGTGGCGGACAACGGCATTGTGCTGAACGCCGTACGGCGGGCCGTGGAGGCGGACGAGTCGCAGGTGGCGCTGCGCGCCGGGCAGGTGCTGGTGCCGCGGCTGGTGCGGGCCGTCGGAAGCGGCGGTGACGGCGGTCTGGTGCCCCCGGCGGGACAGTCCGCGTGGCGGCTCGGGGCCGTCGTCACCGCGACCGTGGACAGTGTGCGGCCCGTGCCGTGCCCGGAGGTGCTGGAGCCCCTGCGCGCCGGTCAGGTACGCATCGCGGTGCACGCGGCAGGCGTCAACTTCCGTGACGCGCTGATCGTGCTGGGGATGTACCCGGGCGACGCCGTGTTCGCGGGCAGTGAGGGCGCGGGTGTGGTCCTGGAGACCGGGCCGGGAGTGACGGACCTCGCCGTGGGCGACCGGGTGATGGGTCTCTTCGAGGGCGCCTTCGGCCCGCTGGCGGTGGCGGACGCGCGGACGGTTGTCCCGATCCCCTCCGGCTGGACCTTCCAGCAGGCGGCCGCGGCGCCGGTGGTGTTCCTCACCGCCTGGTACGGGCTGGTCGAGCTGGGCGGACTGCGGGCGGGCGACTCGGTGCTGATCCATGCCGCCACCGGTGGCGTGGGTACGGCGGCGGTGCAGATCGCCCGCCACGTGGGTGCGGAGGTCTACGCCACGGCTTCCCCTGCCAAGCACGCGACCTTGGAAGCCATGGGCATCGACCAGGGACACCGCGCCTCGTCACGGGATCTGGACTTCGAGCAGGCCGTGCGGGAGGCCACGGGTGGTCGCGGCGTGGATGTCGTGTTGAACAGCCTGGCAGGGCCCTTCGTGGACGCCTCCCTGGGGCTGCTGGCCGATGGTGGTCGGTTGCTGGAGATGGGGAAGACGGACATCCGCGATCCGGAGCGGATCGCGGTCGAGTATCCCGGGGTGCGGTACGAGGCGTACGACCTGATCAGCGACGCCGGGCCGGAGCGCATCGGCCGGATGTTGCGCGAGTTGAATGGTTTGTTCGCGTCGGGTGATCTGGTGCCGCCTCCGGTGCGGTCGTGGCCGTTGTGCCGGGCGCGGGAGGCGTTGCGGTATCTGAGTCAGGCGAAGC
>NZ_RIBZ01000080.1:0-2329 GCF_003721215.1 Streptomyces botrytidirepellens | reverse complement strand
CGCGCGTGCCCCTCCAGGTCCCCTGCCCGGCGGCAGGCGGCCGCGGCGGCGCGCCAGTCGCGCAGCGCCTCGGCCCAGCGGCCCGCGTAGCCGCGGACGGTGCCCAAACGGGCGTACAGCCGGGCCTCGGCGGCCAGGTCGCGGCGGCTCAGCCGCAGTTCCAGGGCGCGGCCGTACCAGTCGGCGGCGCGGCTCCAGTCCTCCAGCTCCTGGTACGTCGCACCGATGGATTCCAGGGCCCGCCCGGTCGTATACGGATCGCCCGCCGCGCGGGCCGCCTCCAGCGCGCCCTTGTAGCGGGCGAGCGCGGCGTCGATCCGGCCCGCGCCCGCGTCCAGATCGCCCAGGTTCAGCAGCGCCGCCGCCCGCTCCACCGGCAGGTCGCGGCGCCGGGCCACGTCCAGCACCAGCTGGTGGAGCCCGTACAGTTCGGGCGCCGCGCCCTCGGCGCCCCGGTGCGCGGTCAGCGCGTGGGTCAGCGCGGCCACCAGCCGCCGGGCCAGGGTGTCGACCTCACCGGCCTCGACGGCCACCCGGGCGGCCTCCACCAGCACGGGCATGCGGCTCTCCAGCCACTCCCCCGCCGCCTCCTTCGACGGAAACCGCAGCGACGTCGGCAGCGCCGCCAGCTTCTTGCGCGCCGGGGAGCCCGCCGGTTCGGCGGCCAGGCGGCAGGCGTGCAGCTGCCGTACGGTGCGCTCCAGCATCCGCGCCCGGGCCAGCTCCACCTCCGCCGGGCGCTCCGTCGCCTCCAGCAGCGCGCGCAGCAGCGGGTCGAGGCAGCCGGGCAGCTCGTACCGGCCCTTCTCGCGCGGCCGCAGCATCCCGTACCCGGCGAAGCCCTCCAGCGCCGCCCGGCCGTCCGCCACCGAGCATCCGGCCAGCGCGGACGCGGTGTGCGCGTCGGCCGACCCGGCGGGCGCCAGCGCCAGCAGCCGCAGCATCCGGGCGGCGGCCGGGGGCAGCGAGCCGTACGCCAGCCGGAAGGCGCGGGCCAGCGGGCGGGCCCCGAGGTCCACGTCCCCGTCGGTCGGCGGCAGTTCGCGCAGCCGCTCGATGACGTCGGACACCGACGCCTCGGGCCGGGCGGCGAGCCAGCCGCCGACGAGCACGAGCGCCGCGGGCTGACCCGCGCACTCCTCGACCAGGGTCTGCGCCGCCACCGGGTCGCAGGTGATCCGGGTCGGCCCGGTGTACTGCGCCAGCAGCCCCACCGCCGCGCTCACGTCCAGCCCGCCGACGGTGCACGGACGGACGTCCGGGACGCCGGTCAGCGGGCCCCGCGAGACCGCGACCACCAGGCAGTCGGGCTCGTCCGGCAGCAGCGCGTCCACCTGCTCGGCTCCCGCCACGTCGTCGAGCAGCAGCAGGATCCGCTTGCCGTCGAGGGCGCCGCGGAGCATCTCGCCCAGCTCGTCCTCGTCCGCGCCGGGCGGGGCGGTCACGCCCAGCCTGACCAGCAGGTCACGGGCGGTGCGCTCGGTGGGGACGGGGTCGCCGGAGGACGTCATCAGCCGGGCCTGGAGCACCCCGTCGGGGTAGTCGTCCGCCAGCCGCCTGGCCAGCTCCTCGGCCAGTGCGGTACGGCCCCAGCCGGGTCGCCCCGCGATGAGCAGCACCCGGCTGCGGGCGGCCTTGCGGCCCGCGATCGTGTCGAGCCCGGCGCGGTCGATGTCGGCCCGCAGCGCGAGCAGCTCCCGGCGGCGGCCCGCGAACCCCCGGCCCACGGTGGCGGCGGCCGCGAACAGCACCGCGCGCGTCGCGCCGCTCCACACCCCGCCGTCGGCTGCGCCGCGTGCCGGAGGCACTCCGTCCGCATCCCCGTCCGCGGGTTCGCCCAGGGGCTCCCCGTCGGTGTCGACCGCCTGCTCCGCCACGGGCCCCACTCCCGTCCACCTGCGCATACGAGCCCGCCGCGGCTGCGGTCAGGGTTCATACGAGCGTAGTTCACTCCACGTCAGGTCCCGGGCACTCCGGGCCGGTGGCGCGGACCGAAAATCACCCCATCGGATGGTGCGACGGGTAGCACGGCCCGGTCTGTCCCCCACCCCGCCCCTCCNTCCCCGACCCCAGGGGCTCCGCCCCTGGACCCCGCCACCGACGGGTCGCCCGAAGCGGAACCGACAAGCGGCACACCCCGGCGGTTACGGGGCGGGAGCGCGCCCCGACAGGGGCGAGACGCACGGCCCGGGACCCAGGCCCGACGGGAACGGGGCGGAAGCGCACGCCTGAACCAGGGCAAGACGCACGGCGCGGGCCGCGGGCCCGGCAGGGACAGGGCGGGAGCGCGCGCCCGCACAGGCGCGCGACGCACGGCCCGGGACGCGAG
>NZ_RIBZ01000081.1:0-6448 GCF_003721215.1 Streptomyces botrytidirepellens | reverse complement strand
GCCGCGAGGATCCGGCGAGTACAGGCTGCGCGTGGCCGACGCCGCTGGTCAGCCGGTGGCCGACATCGACTCGCTGGTACTGCAGCCGGTGTCGGTCGCCGACCTCGCTGCCGCCCGTGCCACGGCCGACAGCCTGTTCCGGCTGGAGTGGACCCCCGCACCGGCTCCGGCCGAGCCCGGCGAACGTGGCGACTTGGCCGTCCTCGGCACCGATCCGTACAACGAGGACGGGTGGTCTGCCGCGGGAGTCGCGGTGACCGGTTACGCCGACTTGGAAGCGTTGATCGCTGCCCTGGACGACGACGGTGTGGCGGTTCCGCGGACCGTCGTGCTCCCGGTGGCGCGGAATTCTGGGGATCTCCTGGGTGTGGTCGCTGGTGTGCTGGGGGCCATGCGGACGTGGCTGGCTGAGGAGCGCTTGGCGGGTTCGCGTCTGATGGTGTCGACCACGGGCGCGGTCACGGTGAGCCCTGCCTCCGACACGGGCGAGCTCGACCTGGCGGCCGCCGGGGCGTGGGGCCTGGTGCGTTCCGCGATGAACGAGCATCCGGGAAGGTTCGCGCTGGCCGATGTGGATGGCGAGCCGGACTCCTACCGGGCTCTGGCGGCGTACCCGGCCGAATCCGGGGAGTCCGGGGAGAGCCAAGTCGCGGTGCGGCAAGGCCGGACCTGGGTGCCCCGGGTCGTCCGCATGACCCCCGCCACCGGCGAGGACATCCCGGCGACACAGTGGGACAAGGGAACGGTGCTCATCACCGGTGGGACCGGCGGACTGGGCGCCGTGATCGCCCGCCACCTCGTATCCGCGCACGGCGTACGGGACCTGCTGCTGATCTCCCGCCGAGGCCACCAAGCCCCCGGTGCCCAGCAACTCCGCAAGGAATTGGCCGACTTGGGCGCCTGCGTGACGATCACTGCCTGCGACGTCAGCGACGAGCGGGCACTAGCCGACGTGCTCGACACCGTCCCGGACGATGCGCCGCTGGCCGGGGTGGTGCACGCCGCCGGTGTGCTCGACGACGGCCTGATCACCGACCTCACTCCGGAACGCCTGGCCGATGTGCTCGCGGCGAAGGCGGAGTCGGCGCTGCACCTGCACCACCTGACGGCGAAAGCCGACCTTCAGGCGTTCGTGCTGTTCTCCTCGATCGCCGGAGTGGTCGGAAACGCCGGGCAGTCGGCCTACGCGGCGAGCAACACGGTGCTCGACGCACTTGCGGTGTCCCGACGCGCCCAGGGGCTGCCCGGCGTATCCCTGGCGTGGGGCATGTGGGAACACCCCGACGGCATGGGCGGCCGCCTCGGTGACGCGAACCTGGCCCGTCTGCGCGGACAGGGCTTCGCGCCGCTGACCACCGAGCACGCGCTAGCGCTGTTCGACTTGGCGGTACGGTCCGACGAGCCGCTCGCGCTGCCGGTCTCGGTCAACACCACGGCACTGGCCGCACGCCGGGACAGCGTGCCCGGCATGTTGCAGGGCCTCCTGCCGGCGGCCGCCCGGCAGCGGCGCGCCGGGGACCGGAGCGGTGCGGGCAGTTCCGATGTGCTTGCCCGCCGCCTGCGGGGCCGGTCCGCGGCCGAGCAGGACAGGGTGCTGCTGGACCTTGTGCAGTCCCAGGTCGCGGCGGTGCTGGGACACGGTTCCGCCGGCGTGATCGATCCGGGGCGGGCGTTCAAGGACCTCGGGTTCGATTCCCTGACCGCGGTGGACCTGCGTAACCGGCTCAACAGCGCGACCGGGCTCACCCTGCCCGCCAGCCTCGCCTTCGATCATCCGACGATCGAGGGCCTCGCCGGGTACCTGCGAGAACAGCTCGACCAGGGCTCCGGCGAGGGCGATTTCGGCCTGAGCGACCTGGAGAAGTTCGAAGCCGCAGTGCTCTCGATGGCCCAGGACGGCGCGCTGCGCCAGCAGGTGCGGTCACGTGTCAAGGCGATGGTGGCGCGGCTGGAGGAAGACCTGGGCGGCGACGGTACCGAGAACGACGATATCGATTCCGCTTCACTCGATTCGATGTTCGAAATCATCGATCGCGAACTCGAAGGATGAGGGCGCTCATGACGGCACTCTCACGCGCGACAAAGGGGCTGGGCTCACGTGTCCACTGACGAGAAGACGCTGACGTACCTCAAGCGTCTCACCACCGACCTCCGCGAGACCCGCCAGCGTCTGCGAGAAGCGGAGGCGAAGGACCACGAGCCGATCGCGATCGTGGGGATGGGCTGTCGCTACCCGGGCGGTGTGTCGTCCCCCGAGTCCCTGTGGGAGCTGGTCGACTCGGCCGGCGACGGGATCACCGGGTTCCCGGCCGACCGTGGCTGGGACCTCGAGGCCCTGTTCGACCCGGACCCGGATCGCGCGGGCACCTCGTACGCGAGGGAAGGCGGTTTCCTGCATGACGCGGCCGAGTTCGATGCGGAGTTGTTCGGCATTTCGCCGCGTGAGGCCCTTGCGATGGATCCGCAGCAGCGGTTGTTGCTGGAGACGTCGTGGGAGGCGCTGGAGCGGGCCGGGATTGACCCGTTGTCGTTGCGTGGTTCGTCGACGGGTGTGTTCGCGGGGTTGATGTACCACGACTATGCGTCGCGGTTGCAGGTCGCTCCGGAGGAAATCGAGGGCTTTCTCGGGAACGGGAACGCGGGCAGCATCTTCTCCGGCCGCATCGCGTACGTCTTCGGGCTCGAGGGGCCCGCGGTGACGGTGGATACGGCGTGTTCGTCGTCGTTGGTGTCCCTGCATTGGGCGTGTCAGGCGCTGCGTGCGGGGGAGTGTGGGATGGCGTTGGCCGGTGGTGTCACCGTCATGTCGACTCCGTCGACGTTCGTTGAGTTTTCGCGGCAGCGGGGTCTGGCCTCGGACGGCCGTTGTAAGTCTTTCGCGGACAGCGCGGACGGTACGGGGTGGGCCGAGGGCGCCGGGGTGGTGGTGCTGGAGCGGCTGTCCGACGCGCGGCGCCTGGGGCATCAGGTGCTGGCGGTCGTACGCGGGAGCGCGGTCAACCAGGACGGTGCGTCGAATGGTATGACGGCGCCGAACGGTCCGTCGCAGCAGCGTGTGATCCGCCAGGCGTTGTCGTCGGCGCGGCTTTCGGCGTCGGAGGTGGACGTCGTTGAGGCGCATGGCACGGGGACGCGACTGGGCGACCCCATCGAGGCGCAGGCGTTGCTGGCGACGTATGGTCAGGCGCGGTCCGGGAACGAGCCCTTGTGGCTGGGTTCGGTGAAGTCGAACATCGGCCATACGCAGGCTGCTGCTGGTGTTGCGGGTCTGATCAAGATGGTGATGGCGCTGCGTGCGGAGCGCTTGCCGCGGACGCTGCACGTGAACGAGCCCTCGACCCAGGTGGACTGGACGGCGGGTGCCGTGCAGTTGCTGGGGGAGGCTCGTAGGTGGCCGAAGGGGGAGCGTCTGCGCCGAGCGGGTGTCTCGTCCTTCGGGATCAGCGGCACCAACGCGCACATCATCATCGAAGAAGCGCCCGAGTTCGAGCTCCAGCCCGAACCTGACGTGGCCGAAGAGCCGCCTTCGGGGCAGTCGCTGCCGGTGGTGCCGTGGGTCCTGTCGGGGCGCGGCGAGCGGGCGGTGCGGGCGCAGGCCGAGCGCCTGGCCGGTTTCCTGGACACGGCGGAAGGGGTGGCTGACTGCTCGGCGGCCGATGTCGGCTACTCGCTGGCGACGTCGCGTGCGGTGCTCGATCACCGTGCTGTGGTGCTGGGCGGGCATTTGGAGGATTTGCGGTCGGGGGTCGCCGAGCTGGCCGACGGTGGCACTTCTGTGGTGTCCGGTGTGGTATCGGAGGGGCGTACGGGTTGGATGTTCACGGGTCAGGGGAGCCAGCGGCTGGGTATGGGCCGTGAGCTGTATGCCGCCTTCCCGGTGTTCGCGCGGGTCCTGGATGAGGTGTGCGGTTTTCTGGACGCGGAGTTGACGGGCAGGCCGGGGTTTGAGCACTCGTTGCGGGAGGTGTTGTTCGCGGCGGAGGGTTCTGCGGAGGCGGCTCTGCTGGAGGGGACCGGGTATGCGCAGTCGGCGTTGTTCGCGGTGCAGGTGGCGTTGGTGGAGTTGCTGCGGTCGTGGGGTGTGGGTCCGGATGTGGTGCTGGGCCACTCGATCGGCGAGTTCGTGGCGGCGTATGTGGCGGGTGTGTTCGAGCTGGGGGATGCCGCGCGGTTGGTGGCGGGTCGTGCGCGGTTGATGCAGGGGCTGCCTTCGGGTGGTGCGATGGCGGCGGTCGAGAGCACCGAGGCCGAGGTCGCCGACATCCTCAGCGGGTTTGCCGAGGGCGAGCGGGCTACGGTCGCGGCGGTGAACGGCCCCACGTCGGTGGTGGTTTCCGGTGACGAGGACGCGGTCGAGCGGGTGATGGCGGTTGCGCGGGAGCGGGGCCGCCGGGTGTCGCGGCTGCGGGTGAGTCACGCCTTTCACTCGCCGTTGATGGAGCCGATGCTGGCGGAGTTCGCCGAGATCGCCGCGAGCGTCGCCTACCGGCAGCCGGTGCTCGCCGCCGTCAGTACGGTCACCGGTGAGCCGGTCGGTGAAGAGGACTGGGCGACCGCTGACTACTGGGTGGATCAGGTCCGTCGGCCGGTCCGTTTCCACGAGGCTCTTGAGAGCGCCACCGGTACACAGGGTGTCAGCCGACTGCTGGAGGTCGGACCCGACCCGGTGCTGACCGCGCTGGCCAAGGCGGCCTCGGACGTGATCGTGGTGTCGGCCCTGCGTAAGGGGCGCGCTGAAGCCGAAACCGTGTTGGGTGCCGTGGCCGAGGTGTTCGTGCATGGCGCGAAGGTCGACTGGGCGGCAGTCTTCGCCGGGACGGGCGCGCGACGGGTAGGCCTGCCGACGTATGCATTCCAGCGGCAGCGGTACTGGCTCGAGGCTTCCCGGCCGGTCACCGACGCTCGTGGCTTGGGCCTGGGCGCGGCCGAGCACCCCATGCTTGGCGCGGCGGTGACCGTGGCCGGATCGGACGCGGTGCTGCTGACCGGACGGCTCTCGGTCTCCTCGCACCCGTGGCTGGCTGATCACGCTGTGGCGGGCTCGGTGCTGGTGCCGGGCACGATGTTCGTTGAGCTTGCGGTGCAGGCCGGCGAGCGGGTCGGCTGCGAGCAGGTCGAGGAACTGACTCTGCAGGCGCCGCTGGTGCTGCCGGAGCAGGGCGCGCTGCAGGTGCAGCTCAGCATCGACAGTACCGGGGGCACGGAGGAGGGCCGACGCGCAGTGCGCGTCTACTCGCGCCCCGAGGACGCGGCGGCCGAGGAGCCGTGGACTCTGCATGCCACGGGGACTCTCATCTCTGGTGGGGCTGTCGCGGATTGGGACCTGGCCGTGTGGCCGCCTGCCGGTGCGGAGCAGGTTCCGGTGGAGGGCTTGTACGAACGGCTCGCCGGTGGTGGCCTGGTGTACGGTCCGGCTTTCCGTGGCCTGCGGGAGGTCTGGCGGCACGGCGAGGACCTGTTCGTAGAGGCGGCTCTGCCCGAGTCGCTGTCCGGTGATGCGGCCGATTTCGGCCTGCACCCGGCACTGCTCGACTCCGTGCTGCATGCCTTGGGAGTGGGGGACCAGGCTGGCGAGGGAGCGGCGCTGCCGTTCTCGTGGTCGGGTGTGTCGTTGTCGGCGGTCGGTGCGGCCGCGGTGCGGGTGCGGCTGTCCGTGGGGAGGTCCGGCGAGGTCGCCCTGCAGATCGCCGACGCTACGGGTGCTCCGGTGGCCGAGGTGGAGTCGCTGGTATTGCGGCCGGTGTCGACCGCGGATCTGGCCACGGCGAACTCCCCGCATCGGGACAGCCTGTTCCGCCTCGACTGGATCCCCGCTCCCACCCCCGCCCCCGCTCCCGGCGAACCCGGCGGATCGGGTGCTGCCTGGGCCGTACTCGCCGACACCGATGAGTGGCGCGACGCGGGTGTTCCGGTGACCGGTTATGCCGATCTGGCNGTGGCGCGACGCGGGTGTTCCGGTGACCGGTTATGCCGATCTGGCCGCGCTGACCGCCGCGCTGGATGACGGTTCCCCCGTCCCGGACACCGTGGTGCTTCCGCTTCGCTCCACGGACACCGAGGTCACCGACGCGGTGGCCGGTGTGCTGGCCGTGGTCCGCGCATGGCTGGCCGAGCGGCGCTTCGCCGGGTCGCGGCTGGTGGTGTTGACGTCGGGTGCGGTGGAGGTGGCCTCGTCCGAGGATGGTGCTCGCGATGTGCTGGATCTCGCGGGTGCTGGGGTGTGGGGTCTGGTGCGTTCGGCGATCAGTGAGCATCCGGGGCGGTTCGTACTGGCCGACGTCGATGGTGCGCGGGAGTCGTATGAGGCTCTGGCTGTCGGCCTCGCCGGGCTGGGCGCGGACCAGGTCGCCGTCCGCGAGGGGCGTGTGTGGTTGCCGCGGCTGGTGCGGATGGCTTCGGGTGGGGTGTTGGAGCCTCCGGTGGGTGTGGGGTCGGGTTGGCGGTTGGA
>NZ_RIBZ01000079.1:0-7855 GCF_003721215.1 Streptomyces botrytidirepellens | reverse complement strand
GCCCAGGGGCGGAGCCCCGGGTGGCTCCAGGGGCGAAGCCCCGGCGGACCCAAGGCCCAAACCCTGGGTGGAGCCCAGAGCCAAAGCCCCGGCGGCCCAGGAGCCGAGCCCCAGGTGGAGCCCAGGCGCCGGGCCCCGGGCCCAGCCCCGGAGCCCAGTCGGCCCCAGACCCGGAGCCCGGTACGGCCCGGGCCCAGAGCCCCGGTATGGCCCAGCCCCGGGACCCGTAGGGCCCAGAGGCAGAGCCCGGTGAGGCCCAGCCCCGGAACCAGGCAGAGCCCAGGGGCCGGAGCCCCGGAGGTCCAGGGACGAAGCCCGGGGGTTCGGGGCCAGCCCCGACGGGTCCAGGGGCGGAGCCCCAGAAGACCCACGGGCAGAGCCCGGGTGGAGCCCCAGGGGCGAAGCCCCGGGTGGTTCCATCGGCGAAGCCCCCAGAGGGTCCGAGGGCGAAGCCCCGGCGGACCCAGGGGCGGAACCCCGTGGGGCCCAGCGGCGGAGCCCCGGTGAGGTCCGAGGGCGAAGCCCCGGCGGACCCAGGGGCGGAACCCCGTGGGGCCCAGGGGCGGAGCCCCGGTGAGGTCCAGGGACAGAACCCCGACGGACCCCAAGGGCAACGCCCCGGCGGACCCAACGGCGAAGCCCCAGGGAGCCAGGAGCCGAACCCCGTGGGGTCCAGGGGCGGAGCCCCGGTGAGGTCCAGGGACAGAACCCCGACGGACCCCAAGGGCAACGCCCCGGCGGACCCAACGGCGAAGCCCCAGGGAGCCAGGAGCCGAACCCCGTGGGGTCCAGGGGCGGAGCCCCGGACCGGGGCCCAGGGGCCGAACCCCGTGGGGTCCAGGGGCGAAGCCCCGGCTGGCCCAACGGCGGAACCCCGGTGAGGTCCAGGGCNAGGGGCGGAGCCCCGGACCGGGGCCCAGGGGCCGAACCCCGTGGGGTCCAGGGGCGAAGCCCCGGCTGGCCCAACGGCGGAACCCCGGTGAGGTCCAGGGCCGGAGCCCCGGTGAGGTCCAGGGACAGAACCCCGACGGACCCCAAGGGCAACGCCCCGGCGGACCCAACGGCGAAGCCCCAGGGAGCCAGAGGCGGAACCCGATGGGGTCCGGGGGCGGAGCCCCTGGCCGGGCCCAGGGGCCGAACCCCGTGGGGTCCGGGGGCGGAGCCCCGGTGGGGTCCAGGGGCGGAGCCTCTGGTTCGGGAAGGGGCGGGGTGGGGAAAGGCCCGGCCACCACTACAGCCGTTCGACCACCGTCGCGATGCCCATGCCACCCCCCACGCACAGCGTCGCCAGCCCGTACCGCTCGCCGCGCCGCTCCAGCTCGTCCACCAGCGTGCCGAGGATCATCGCGCCGGTGGCGCCCAGCGGGTGGCCCATGGCGATCGCGCCGCCGTTGACGTTGACCTTGTCCAGGTCGAGGCCCATGTCCTCGGCGAAGCGCAGCACGACCGCCGCGAACGCCTCGTTGATCTCGACCAGGTCGATGTCGTCGATGGTCAGCCCGGCCTTGGCCAGCGCCTTGCGGGAGGCGGGGGCCGGGCCGGTGAGCATGATGGTCGGGTCGGCGCCGGAGACGGCGGCGGAGACGATACGGGCGCGGGGCGTGAGCCCGTAGCGCTCGCCGGTCTCGCGGTTGCCGATGGCGACGAGGGCCGCGCCGTCCACGATGCCGGAGGAGTTGCCCGCGTGGTGGACGTGGTCGATGGCCTCCACCCAGTGGTACTTCTGGAGCGCCACCGCGTCGAAGCCGCCCGCCTCGCCGATCGTCGCGAACGACGGCTTGAGCCCCGCCAGGGTCTCGGGGGTGGTGCCGGGGCGGATGTGCTCGTCGCGGTCGAGGACGGTCAGCCCGGCGCGGTCGCGGACCGGGACGACGGAGCGGTCGAAGCGCCCCTCCTTCCATGCCTGGGTAGCCCGCTCCTGCGACAGCGCGGCGAAGGTGTCCACGTCATGGCGGGTGTAGCCCCCCAGCGTGGCGATGAGGTCGGCGCCGATGCCCTGGGGGACGAAGCCGGTCTCGTAGTTGGTCATCGGGTCGGCGAACCAGGCACCGCCGTCGGAGCCCATCTTCACGCGCGACATCGACTCGACGCCGCCCGCCAGCACCAGGTCCTCCCATCCCGAACGGACCTTGGCCGCGGCCAGGTTGACGGCCTCCAGGCCCGAGGCGCAGAAGCGGTTCTCCTGCACGCCCGCCACGGTGACCGGGAGCCCCGCCGCGATGGCGGCCACCTTGGCGATGTCGGAACCCTGGTCGCCGAGCGGGCTGACGACGCCGAGCACCACATCGTCGATGGCCGCCGGGTCCAGCTCGGGGAAACGGCGCCGGATCTCGTGGATGAGGCCCACGACGAGGTCGACGGGCTTGGTGCCGTGCAGGGCGCCGTCGGCCTTGCCGCGTCCGCGCGGGGTGCGGATGGCGTCGTACACGTACGCTTCGGTGCTCACGTCTGGCTGCCTTTCGGGGGTGGGCGGGTGGCGCGTCAGGAGGCGGAGTCGTCGGCGGCCGGCGGCGTCGGAGTGACGTCGGGTACGCCCCAGTCGCGGGCCACCTCGGCGGCGTGGGCGCCGGGCCGGGCGGGGCCGCCGCGCACCCGGCCGGGGGTGGCGGAGAAGCGGGGGGCGGGTGCGGGCTGGGTGATGCCCGCCTCGTCGAGGAAGGTGCCGCGGGCGGCGAGTTGCGGATGGCGGGGGGCCTCGCGCAGCGACAGGACGGGCGCGACGCAGGCGTCCGACCCGGCGAACACGGCCGTCCACTCCTCGCGGGTACGCTCCTTGAAGCGGGCGGCGATGACGGCACGCAGCCGGTCCCAGCTGTCGATGTCGCCGCGCGCCGGCGCCTCGTCGGCGACCCCGAGCAGGTCGATGAACTCGGCGTAGAACGCGGGCTCCAGCGCGCCGACCGCCATGTGGCCGCCGTCGGCGGTCTCGTACGTGCCGTAGAAGGGACATCCGCCGTCGAGGAGGTTGCTGCCGCGGCGGTCCTGCCAGCCGCCGGCCGCCATCATGCCGTGCAGGACGGCGGTCAGATGCGCGGTGCCGTCCACGATCGCCGCGTCCACCACTTGGCCGGTGCCGCCGGAGCGGGCGTGCTGGAGGGCGGCGAGGACGCCGATAACGAGGTAGAGCGAGCCGCCCGCGTAGTCCCCGAGCAGGTTCGCGGGCGCCACCGGCGGGCCGTCGGCCTCCCCGGTCATGCCCAGCGCGCCGGTGATGGCGATGTAGCCGATGTCGTGCCCGGCCGTTCCGGACAGCGGGCCGTCCTGGCCCCAACCGGTCATCCGGCCGTAGACGAGCCGGGGGTTGCGCTCCAGGCAGGTGTCCGGGCCGAGGCCCAGCCGCTCGGCGACGCCGGGGCGGTAGCCCTCGATGAGGATGTCGGCCCGCTCCATCAGGCCGAGCGCGGCGTCCCGGCCGCGCGCGGACTTCAGGTCGAGCAGGACGGAGCGCTTGTTGCGGTTGGCGAGGTCGTACGCCGGGTCGACCTTCAGGCCCCCGGGGCGGTCGGGGCGGTCGACCCGTACGACATCGGCGCCCAGGTCGCCGAGGAGCATGGCCGCGAACGGCCCGGGCCCGATTCCGGCCAGCTCCACCACCCGCACTCCGGCCAGCGGCCCGTGCCCCGTCGCTCCGCCCACGTCTGCTGCCGCCGCCATCCGGGTCCGTCCTCAGCCTCTGTATGACACCACCGCTGTAACACCGCCGATGCTAGGAACGCACCCCCCATTCCACAAGCCCCCACCCGGAGCGGGGTGTTCAGCCCGGCGTGTCCGCCGGGAGCGGGCGGTCCCGCAGCAGGTGGTCATCGGACAGCGCAGGGTCCACCAGACGGCCCAGCCGACGCGGCACATCCGCTCCCACCAGCACGATCACCACCAGCGTCAGACCGGACGTCAGCACCGCCAGGGCCTGCCCGAGCGGCATGCCCTCCGCCAGGTGCGCGCCGAGCACCGGGGCCACCGCGCCGCCGAGGGCGCCCGTGTTGTAGACGAAGCCGAGCGACGCGGCGCGGCTCTCCGTGGGGAAGTGGCTCGCGATGTACGTCGGCAGGATGCCGGAGATCCCCTGACTCAGGGCGAGCAGACAGAACAGCAGCACCCCGAGCCCCACCAGCGTGTCCCGCACCGCGAACACCGGGAAGACGAAGCACAGCGAGGCGAGCAGGGTGTACGCGTAGGCCCGCCGGGTCCCGAACCGGTCACCGGCGAACCCGGCCAGCCAGCAGCCGGCCATGGTGCCGAAGCCCGCGTAGAACATCGCGTCGGTGACCTCGGAGGGCGCGTACCCCAGCTCGGTCTTCAGATAGGTGGGCAGCAGCGCCTGGATGGGCCAGCTGTAGAGGAAGGCGCAGAAGACGGTGCACATCAGCGCCACGTACAGCAGCCAGCCGCGCCGTCCGCCGAGCTGGGCGGCGAAGGCGAGCAGGGCGCCCGCCGCCAGCAGCGACAGCGGCCACCGCCAGCCCGCCCCCAGCGGGGTGAAGACGCAGAACAGCGCGGCGCTCGCGGCCACCGCCAGGGCCGCGTTGAGGTACCCCAGGCGGCCGGTGAACAGGGGGCGGAACGGATTGGGCCGGGCGGCGCCGGACGCGGCCACCTCCTCGCGCCAGTCCCCCGCCTCGGGGAGCGCGCGCCGCACCCACAGCGCGACGAACACGGGCAGGACGCCGATGTAGAACATCCAGCGCCAGCCCCAGGCGGGTACGACCCACTTGTACAGCTCGGCGGCGATGATCGTGCCGCCCGCGTAGCCGGAGATCAGGAAGCCGGAGGCGCGGTTGCGGAGCTGGGCGGGCCAGCTCTCCAGGGCGTACGTCGCGCTCGCACTGTATTCGCCAGCCATGCCCATGCCAATCAGTAGCCGGGCGGCGAACAGGCTGAAGTAGTTCCAGGCGAAGCCGCACGCGAAAGTGCCCAGGGAGTAGAGCAGAATGCTGGCGATCATCGCGGGCTTGCGCCCGTACCGGTCCCCCATCGCCCCCAGCAGCGCCCCGCCGAGCCAGCGGGTGATGAAGGCGCCCGAGACCAGGCTCGCCGCCGACGCCGCGCTCAGGTCGAACTCGTCGGCTATCTCGGTCAGCACGAGCGTGATGAGCACGAAGTCGAAACCGTCGAGCAGATAGCCGATCCAGGCGGCGAACAGCGACTTCCACTGCCGCCGGGAGACCTGGCGGTACCAGGGCCTGCGTAATGCCTCGACCGTCACGGCAACAGCCCTCCCTCTTCCAGCAGTTGACGCACCGTCTTCACCGCGTCGTCCCCCAGCGGCACCTGCGGCGCGGCCGTCGCCGGGCAGGCGATGACGCCCAGCAGGTGCAGCGCCGCCTTGAACGCGCCGAGCGCCGAGGAACTGCCGCCCATCGCGGCCGGATCACCGGCGTCGGTGAGGGCGAACAGCGCCGCCAGCCGGTCCTGTTCGGCCCGCGCCCGGTCCCAGCGGCCCGCGCGGGCGTGCGCGTAGAGCCGTACGTAGCCCGCCGGGTCGACGTTGCCGAGCCCCGGGACGACGCCGTGGGCACCGGCCAGCAGGGCGCCGTCCACGGCGAGTTCGGAACCGGTGAGCACGGAGAAGGAGTCGGTGAGGCCGCGGCGGCGGGCCTCCACGAGCAGCCGCCGCAGCGCGCCGTCGTCGCCGCTGCTGTCCTTGAGCCCGGCGAGCGTGCCGTCGGCGGCCAGCGGCAGCACGATCCGGGGCGTCAGCTTGGAGTGCACGGAGGCCGGGATGTCGTACGCGAACAGCGGCAGCCCCGCGCCCTCGCGCACCCGCCGGAAGTGGTCGGCGATCTCCACCGAGTGAGTGCGGGTGTAGAAGGGCGCGGTGGCCACGATCGCGTCCGCGCCCAGCGCGGCGGCGGTACGGGCGTGGTCCACGACCCGCTCGGTCGCCATGTCGATCGCCCCGGCGAGCACCGGCACCCGCCCGGCCGCCGCCTCGACCACCGTCTCCAGGACGGTACGGCGCCTGCCGTCGCCCAGATACGCGGTCTCGCCGCTGGAGCCGAGCGCGAACAGGCCGCTCACGCCCGCGTCGATCAGCCGCTCGGCGAGCGCTGCGAGGGAGACCCGGTCGACCTCACCGGCGGGGGTGAGGGGGGTGCACAGGGGCGGGACGACACCGGTGAGCGGAGCCGGAAGACTCATCTGGACCCTGCTTTCTGCGCTGCGCGACGAACGGGGAAATAACCGGGTGATACGGACGTCGGACGTCCCATGTTTTGGGGCGAATCTGACTCAGCACCAGCCCCCTGTCAAGTACGCCTGCCTCCAGCGCACCGTCCGAATACCGCCGGACACCGCGGCGCCCGCGGACGACGATGAAACGCATGAGCGACAACATGACCTACGAGATCCGGGCCATCGCGCCCGAGGTGGCGAAGCAGCTGCGGATCAGGGACGACGCGGGCAACCCGCCGCGCATGGTGGTGGACGACGAGGACGGCAACAGCCCGCTGCGCTGCTGCCTGGGCCGGAGCCTTCCGGGCGAGACCATCGCCCTGGTCTCCTACGCCCCGCTGCGCCGCTGGGCCGAGGAGGCGGGCGCCGAACCCGGCCCGTACGACGAGCAGGGGCCCGTCTTCATCCACGCCGAGGAGTGCGACGGCTGGACCGGCCCCGGCTTCCCGTCCGGCATGTGGGGCGACCACCGGGTGCTGCGCGCCTACTCCGCGAAGGGCGACATCCTCGGCGGCCGGTTGCTGACCGGCGGCGGACAGGCGGCGTGCGAGGAGACCCTGGCGGAGCTGTACGCGGACCCCGAGGTGGCCGCGGTGCATGTGCGCTGCGTCGAGTTCGGCTGCTTCGTGGCCGAAACGCGACGAGTCCGCTAAACGGCGTCCGCCAGCGCGCGGCGGCACAGCGCGTCGGCGCGCCGGGTGGTCTCGGGCTGCCGGTAGTCGCGGGCCAGGTGGAGGGTGTACGCGCAAGCCTCGTCGAGGGTCACCCGGTGGCCGACGGACACGAACACCGGCTTCACCCCGTCCCGGGTGCGCAGCGCCCGGCCGACCTCCTCGTCCCCGTCGAGCAGGGGCGCCCAGTCGCCGCGGCGCGGGCCGGGCGGGGCGTGACGGAAGGTGAAGGGGTTCTTGGCGACACCGATCGTGGGCAGCCCGGTGAGCACCCCCAAGTGGCTGGCCAGCCCGAAGCGGCGGGGGTGGGCGAGGCCGTAGCCGTCGCAGACCACGACGTCGGGGCGGTGGCCGCGCCGGTCGAGAGCGCCGAGCGCGTCCAGCACGGCCGGGATCTCCCGGAACGCCAGCAGCCCGGGTACGTACGGGAAGGTGACCCGGCCGACCGCCGTCGCCTCCCCGACGACGGCGAGGGTGCGGGCGTCCAGCGCGACGGCGGCGGCCGCGACGACGCCGCGTTCGTCGTCGTACGCCACGTCCACCCCGACGACCGCCCCGGCTCCGCCGCCGGGGGCGGGCACGGCCCCGCCCTCCGCGCGGACGGATCCCCGCAGCCGCTCCTGCACGGCGGTCGCCTCGGCCTCGGTCGTGGGCCAGTCGCGCGGGAGTTCATAGCGGGGATCGATGGCGCTCGTCATGACCGGTCACGCTACCGCCCGGCGCCCACCGCTACCGGGCCCCGCTACCGGGTCGGCTCCAGGCGGGCGATGCGGCCCTTCTCGCCCGACGCCCAGCAGCCGCCGTCCGGGGCGCAGTCCACCGAGTCGTACGAGCCCGGGTCGAGGGCGCGCCAGGTGCGGCCGCCGTCCGCCGTCACGTCCGTGCCGGTCGGGCCGACCGCGAGGGCGGCGCGGTGGCTGTACGGGAGCCAGGCGACGCCCGAACGGTAGGCGGGCGGGGGCTGGGTGGCCGGGGTCCAGGCCGCGCCGCCGTCCGCGGTGACCGCGGCCGCG
>NZ_RIBZ01000084.1:0-62294 GCF_003721215.1 Streptomyces botrytidirepellens | reverse complement strand
TCCACACCGAAACCAGAGGCCCTCGCCTCGTTCAAGCACCACTCACGGCGCGTCGCCCGTCACCAACGTCCCCGGACAGCACAGCTAGCGCCTCCAGGGCTGCCTCTCTCAGCGGTCGGCTCCCTGAGAGCCGTCAGGTCCGGCGGAGGAGTGTCCGGCGAGGAGTTCGCCCAGGCCCTGGCGTGTGGCGGCCAGCACCACGCGGTCCTGGGCCCGCAGGACATAGCCCGGGTGCAGATCCCACACCAGGCCGGGTTCCCGTGCGTCGCCGTCGTCAGGGGGCGCGGCGGCCAGGTCGCGTTGCCGGTCCGCGGGTTCCGCCGCGTCCAGGGCGATCACCCGCCAGGCGCCCGGGGTGAATGCCTCGGCGACGGTACGGCCTTCCAGCTGAGGGTGCCCGGCGACGTGCAGGGCGGCGAAGACCAGCACGCGGCGTTCGACCGGTATGGCGCCGAGGACCTGGCGCCCCATCATCGCCCCGGCGAAGGCAGGCGCGGCCAGGGTGGAGACGCTGCGGCTGCGCGTCAGGGCCTGGGGGTGGGCGGCGCGCAGCGTGCGGTAGACGGCGGTGGCGAACTGGTCGTCGTACAGGCGCAACCCCACCCGCAGCCGGGGTTTGACGGAGCGGGCGTAGAGCGTCGCCTCCAGGTTGGTGGTGTCGGAGCTGGTCAGGGCCAGCAGGGCGTGTGCCCGCTGGATCTTGGCGGCTTCGAGGACGCCTTCCTGGGTGACGTCGCCGGTGACGGTCGGCACTCCCAGCCTGCGGGCCAGCGGGATACCGCGCGCCCCGGGGTCCTCTTCCACGCACACCACGGGAATGTCCATCTCCCGGAGTCTGGCCAGGACGCGGGTGCCGACCTTGCCCAGGCCGAGCAGGACGACATGGCCCGAGAGGCCGCGCGGGGGGCGGCGCAGCGCGGACGCGGTACGGAACGTGCCCAGCGCCTCGAAGGCGGCGGCCACCAGGACGGGCAGCAGGAGCAGCCCGGTCAGCCCGGACAGCAGCTGGAGGATCTTGCGCGCGGTCGACTCGTCGAGCGCCGGCTCGTCGATGGCCAGCACGTCCAGCACCGTGAGGTACGCCGCGTGGACCAGACCGGCGCCGGTGAGCCGCCAGGAGGCGAGGGTGAGCGCGAGCACGGCGATCACCATTCCGGCGACGGACCAGCGCAGCCGGCGGGAGAACAGCGAGGCGAGGGGCAGTCGGCGGCTGCCGAGCCGCCGTGGCGGCATGGGTGGCCCGGTGGCGGAGACGGCATCGAGCACCACCGTGCCGCGGCCGGTGGCGGCGGCGACCTCGGCGTCACCGGGCAGCAGCCTGGGCCCCTCGTCGCCACTGCTGTCCGAGCCCTCGCTGCCGCCGGGATCGCTGGTGGTGGACGAGAGCAGGGCGAGGGTGCACAGGCCGGGTCGGTGGTCCCGTCGCGGCCGGGCGGGGGTGCGCTCGGCCGCACGCAGCAGAAGCCCATCGGCCTGCACCACCTTGCTGGTGCCCGCGACGGCGGTGGCGGCCAGTGCGGGAGCCACGGTGTCGGCGTCCGACAGGACGGTGGCGGCGTCGTCCAGCTCCGCCGGGTCCATGCCGGGGTCGGCGACCCGTGCCGCCTGGTCGAGGAGTTCTTCCAGGTGCTGGCCGAGTTTGCGGTTGTAGAGCCGGATGACCAGCCGCAGCCGGGGGTTGAGGCGGCGGGCGCGCAGGGCGGCGTGGATGTTGGTCTCGTCGTCGTCATGGACCAGGGCGAGCGCCGTCGCGTGCTCCACACCCGCGTCGGTCAGCACGCCGTCGTCCAGGGCGTGGGCCTCCACGACGCGCACGCTCGGGTCCGGGTCGCCATCGGCCACGGGCTGCCGGGGCAGCGGAACCCGTCCGACAGCCGCGGTGAACCGGCCGAACAGCGTGGCGGCCGGGCCTCCCGCCATCCGCTGCCCCGTGGGCTCCGCCAGGGAAACACCCCCCGGGACGACGGCCGTCACGCGTGCCCGGTAGACGCCGTGGAGCTCGGCGGCCAGGCGGTGCGCGAGCGCGTCGTCACCGCAGACGATCATGTGCGGTGCGGCCGGGCCGGGTGGTGCGGCGGATGAGGAGAACACGACGTCGAAGCCCCCGTTGGTCGATGATGTCGGCGGTCAGCTCGAGGTGGAGTACCGCAACCACATATATCCGCCGCACAGCACCACCGTCACGGCGGTGGCGACCGGTCCGTACCGGGTGAACTGCCTGAAGAGAGGAAAAGGTTGTCCGTTTCCTGGCGGCTCGCTGGTCGTAGGCTGGCCGGTCCTTAGAGCGCTCGTTCCTAGGGTCGTTGACGTTCCCCAGGGGCCGGACCTTCGCATCGCCATCGGGCCCGGCCGTTCCTCTCCCCGATCCACGGAGTTGCCATGAACGTCAAGACCCGTGCCCTGACCGCCCTGTCCACCGGTGTCCTGCTCTTCGGCCTGGTCGCCTGCGGGGGCTCCGACTCCGGTGGTTCCGGCGCGGACAGCTCGCAGGCGACGCAAGGTGCTGCCGGTTCCGATGGCGGCGGTGGCGGTGGTGGCGGGAACGCGGAGGCGGAAGGCGGCGAAGCCGGGGAGGCGGCGGAGAAGCCGCTGACCGGTGAGGCGAAGCAGAAGGCCGAGGCGGCGGCGCTGAAGGCGCACCCGGGGACGGTGGTCAAGTCCGAGGAGGACGTGGAGAACCCCGGCACATACGCGGTGGAGATCAAGAAGTCGGACGGCAGCGAGGTGCGGGCCGCAGGGTGGGACGGCAGTACCCCGCTCTGCGGCGCCGTCGATGACCGGGGAGTTCGGCGGGAGCCTCCTTCGAAAAGCCAAGGGCGGATTTGGGTGACCACGGCACACGTGACGGCCTGAGCGGGCCAGGACCGGGGCCGCCGCGCTGGCGGCGGCCGAGCCGGAGATGGTACTGCTCGACCTGGGCCTGCCCGACATGGACGGCATCGACGTCTGCCGGATGCTGCGTCAGCGCTCCGAGGTGCCCATCATCATGATCACCGCGAGAGGCGAGGAGATCGACCGTGTGCTGGGCCTGGAGCTCGGCGCGGACGACTACATGGCCAAGCCCTTCGGCGTACGCGAACTGGTGGCCCGGATCCGCGCGGTCACCCGCCGCGCCAGGGCCGTCGCAGGGACCGGAACGGGCGTCAGCCTCACCGAACCACGTGCAAGGCGGCCCGCGCATGGCTCCACGGCGAGGCCGAGGTCATCGACACCACGCACCTCACGCCCGCCCAGGCCGCCCTGCGGATCGTGGAGACCGTCAAGGGTTCGTCATCGGGCATCGCGTAGCCGAAGGAGGTACGTCGCGGTCAGCGCGACGGCGCGGTCCTCGTCGTGCGACAGGTCCACGAGGGCGCGTGACGCCGTCGTCCCTGGGAGGGAGGCCAGGGCCTGGGTCAGGCGGCCGCGGGCGGGCGCTTCGGTGGTGTCGTGGGCGAGGCGGTCGACGAGCTTGGTCGCGATCCGGTCCGCCGTCGCGGTGTCCGTCGCCAGCACGCTGAGGGCGTCGGCTGCGTCGGTGTCGTTCCTTCCGCCCACGATCATGTCGACGAGGGTCGGGACCGCATCGGCGAATCCGCGGGTCCCGAGCGCCAGAGCCGCGTGCCCGCGGACCACGGCGTCGGGGTGCGCGAGAGCGCGCCGCAGGTGCGCGGTGGCCTCGTCGTCGGGCAGCTCGGCGAGGGATTGAACGGCGCGCTCCCGCACCGCGGCCAGCGGTGAGTCGAGCCCCTCCGCCAGCAGTGCCGGGACGCCGTCGCCCGATCGGGCCAGCGCCCATCGGAGGGCTCCGGCGACGTTCGGCTCCGTCTCGCGCAGTACCGCCTCGACCAGGGCCTCCACCGGCACCGGAACCTCGTCGGCCGAGGAGAGGGCCGCGCGCTGGCGCGCGTCGGCGCTCTTCGAGCCCAGTGCCTGGAGGAGCGCGACGACCTGGAGGACGTCCTCCCAGCCGGTGGGGTCCGCGGCGTCGATCCGGCGCAGCCGGGTGAGCAGCTCGGTCTCGGCCGCGATGCGTTCGCGTGTCTGACGGATGAGGTCGCCGACGAGCGCCGAGGGCGTGAAGGCGGGATCGTCGAGCGCGCGCCCGATCTCGCGCAGCGACAGGCCCAGCGACCGCAGGCTCTCGATGTGGAAGATCCGCCGGATGTCGTCCCCGGAGTACTCCCGATAGCCGGAGCCCGTACGGCCCGACGGCCGCACCAGACCGAGCGACTCGTAATGCCGGAGCATGCGGGCGCTGACCCCGGACCGCCGTGCCACCTCACCGATCAACACGTCCCATCATCCCTCCTGGCCGGACCCGCCGAGGGCGACGACGCGTTTCGCCTCCTCGATCGCGTACTCGAAGCCGGTGTCCGGCTCCCGCAGCAGCCGTTGCGTGGCGAGCGCGTGCGTGCGTACGCGCGGGTCGGGGGCCGTCGTCGCGGCGTGCAGAGCGGGCACGATCACATCCCCCAGCGCGACCAGCGCCCGGCTGAGGCTCAGCTGCGTCTCGCGCCCGCCGCGCCCGAGCTGCCCCGCCAGCGCCGCGGCCAACGCGGGCTCCTCGCCTTCCGGTACGAGCACGACCGCGGTCCGCCAAGCGCTCCGCGCCACCTCGTCGTCGGCGTCGGACAACAGCGCCCCCGTGATCGCGGGCCACGCCTGCCGGTCCCCGATCTTGGACAGCGTGTGCAGCGCCTGGCTCCGTGCCTGGGCACGCTCCGAGCGGAGTTCGCGGACCAGTTCGGGAAGCGTCAGGGACACCGGGTGGCGGGTGAGCGCCCAGGTCAGCATGTCGCGGACGAAGAACTCGGGCTCGATCGCGCATCGCTCGATGAGCTTGTCGACGAAGCGCGGGTCGGGCGTCGTGCCGACCGCCAGAGCGGCCCGCAGTCGTACGGACGAACGGGCGTCCTCCAGCCCCTGGAGCGCCCGTAGCGCGTCCGTGTCCTGTCTCGTGGTCGTCATCGAGACCACCTCCTCGGCGAGCAGTGAAGGGCTTGTCACCGTGTCAAGGTCAAGCAGGGCGCGTGGGTCGTAGGCGCGGGGCGCCAGGGTGAGGCGACCGCCGCGGGCCGACTCCGTCTGCGCCGCATTAGTTGCCTGTTAGTGGAACGCAAAGTGGATCTTCGAAGCTGATCTTCGTCCGGGATCGAGACGAGAGAACAGAGCAACGGAGCACACCATGAGCACCACCGCCAACCGCTTCCGCGGCCGCGCCGCCCGCCGCATCGCCGTCGCCATCGTCACCGCCGCGGCGCTGAGCGTGGGGGCCACGGCCTGCGGGCCTGACGACGGGGCGACGGACGCCACCGGCTCCTCGGGCTCGCAGCAGGCCTCGTCCCAGCCCACCAACGGCTCCTCCTCGGACACCTCCGCCCCGCAGGGCCAGGGCGGTGGCGGGTCCACCACGGCGCCGTCCGCCGGGGGTGGCGCCGCCAACGCGGGCAACCACCGCACGATCGCCGGGACGCTGGGCTACCTCGCACCCGGCAAGCTGACCGTCACGCCCGAGGGTGGCGGTACGGAGCAGGCGTTCCTGATCTCCAACGCCACGCGGATCCTCGGCGCGGCCGCGATCTGCTCCGACGACGGCGGCAGCGTGTCCATCGGCGACGACGGCTACGGCACCTCGAAGTGCAGCGTGGAGGAGCTGGAGAAGGCCGCGAAGACCAACAGCGTGACCGTCCGCGTCACCATGAACTCCAAGAGCGGCGGCGCCGAGACGGTCGAGGAGAAGTACCACCCGTAACAGCGGCCTATTAGCCGCGAGTTAGTCGATCACCAGCGGCAGCGAACAGGGTTGTTCCCAGGACGCGGAACACCGCATCAACACACCACCCTTGGGGGATTCCATGTCACGTACGACCGCTCTCCGCCGTACCCGTACCGTCGTCGCGGCCTCGCTGGTCGCCGCTGCCGCGTTCTCGCTCACCGCCTGCGGGGGCGGCGAATCCGGCAACGACGCCAAGGGAAGCTCGTCCTCGGCCGCCAAGCAGAGCGCATCCGGCGAGGACGTCGACGCCAAGGCGGGCAGCGCCTCCGGCGGCTCCTCGTCGAAGAGCCGCTGCGCCGCCGGCCAACTGGAGGCCGCGTGGTCGGACTTCGAGGGCGGTCCTGACATGGACTACGAGGGCCAGCAGACCGCCCGGGTGGTGCTGACGAACACCGGCTCGTCCGACTGCACCATGACCGGCTTCCCCGGGGTCCAGCTCCGGGCCGCCCACGGCGACACCTGGGACCTGCGGCGCAACAACGACAAGCCGAAGGCCGTACGCATCGAGGCGGGCGGGAAGGCGGGCTTCGACATCACGTTCCTGGCCTCGACCCGTGACGACGACCAGAAGTTCGCGCCCGAGCGGGTCGTGATCACCCCGCCGGACGAGGAGCGGAACATCTCGCTGGAGTGGCCGTACGGCGGCGCGCTGTTGGACCAGTCGGGCGCCACCCGCCCGGGGACCTTCGTCGGGCCGGTCAACACGGTGGAGTAGCAGGGTGGAGCGGGCGGATCACGCGGAGCCTTCCAGGGCGGCACGCCAGACGGGGCTGTCGACATAGTGGTTGTCGAAACGGTCCGCGGACTCGGCGATCTCCTTCGGGTCGGCCTCGCCCCGCATGACCCGGCCGAGCAGACGCAGGTAGTCGAACCGGTCCATGCCCGGGGTGAACACGAACAGGACGTCCGCCTCGGCGCCGGGCGCCGCGGCGAAGGCGTGCGGCGTACGGGGCGGCACCGCCAGGAAGTCGCCCTCGTCGAGGGTGGTGACCTCCTCGCCCACCAGCACGCGCAGGGATCCGCTGATCACGAAGAACAGCTCCGACGCCTTGGTGTGGAAGTGGGCCGGTGCGCCCGCGGCTCCCTCGGCGAAGCCGGACCGGTAGCTCGTGAAGCCGCCGGGGGTCCCGTTCGACTCGCCGAGCAGGGTCATCACACTGCTCGGGTCGGCACAGGTCTCGGCGTCCGCGCGGCGGGTGAGCACCGCGTGAAGGGGCGTGGTGGTCGTGGGGCCGGTGGCCTTTTCCTTCGTCATGATGAGGACTCTACGGTCCGGAATGACCTGGCACCCGGGTCATTCCGGCACCGAAAACGTGGGTCAATTCCGGGCCTCCGGCGTGGCCTGTGCCGCTCGTAGCGACGCGGCGATGCGGTGCGTATCGGCTTCGGTGGTCCGCCAGTTGCTGAAGGCGGCGCGCAGGGCGGGGACGCCGTCGAGGACGGTGGGGGTGAGGAAGACCTCGTCGGCGAGTTGTCCGGTGAGGGCGGTGAGCCGGTCGGCGGTGGGGTTGTCGGCGAGGGTGAAGCAGACGACGTTCAGCCGGACCGGTGCCAGCAGCCGCAGGCCGGGCGTGCTGTCGATGGCGGCGCCCAGGGCCCGTGCGCAGCGGACGCACCGCTCGGTGATCTCGCGGTGGCCGTCCCGCCCGTAGGCCCGCAGGGTGAACCAGGCGGCGAGGGCGCGCAGGCGGTGGGAGTTCTCCGGGGTGAGGTGGGCCAGGTCGGGGGTGTCGCCGAGCGGGCCCAGGTAGGCGGCCGCGTTCTGGAAGACGGCCGTTTGCAGGTCGGGCCGCCGGGTGAACTGCACGGCGCTGTCGTAGGGAACGTTCAGCCACTTGTGCAGGTCGACGCAGATCGAGTCGGCCAGGTCGAGGCCGTCGACCAGGTGCGCGTGATCGGGTGACAGCGCGGCGAAGGCGCCGAAGGCGGCGTCCACGTGCAGCCAGAACCCGTAGTGCTCGCGCAGCGCGGCAATGGCGCGCAGGTCGTCGAAGTCGGCGGTGTTGACGGTGCCGGCGTTCGCGACCACGATGCACGGGCCGTCGGGCTCGGCCTCGCGCAGCGCCTGTTCCAGGGCATACACGTCGACGGCTTCTCGTCCCGGCAGGGTCGGCACGGGGAGGAGGGCCCGGCGTCCCAGGCCGAGCATCGACAGCGCCTTGGGCACGCTCGAATGCGCCGAACCCGACAGCACCTGCACCGCACCGAGTTCGGCCGCCCCGTGCTCCGCGGGTGAGATGCCCAGCTGCTCTCCGAGCCATTCGCGGGCGACGGCGAGGCCGACGGTGTTGGACATGGTGGCGCCGCTGACGAAGGTTCCGTGGTGCTGGTCGGACAGGCCGAACAGGCTCCGCAGCCAGGCGATCGTCTCGCGCTCCAGGCTCTGTCCCGCCCCGTCGAGGGACGAGAAGGCGTTCAGGTCCCAGGTCGCGGTCATCCAGTCGCCCGCCAGCGCGGCCGGTGTCGTCCCGCCGGTGACGAATCCGAGATAGCGCGGCCCGGCGCTCGCCGACAGCGCCGGCTCCCAGCAGGCGATGAACTCCTCCAGCGCCGCCCGCGCCCCCACCCCCTCCTCGGACAGGGGATCCGGTTCCGGCACCGGTGCCGCGGGGGCGACGTCCCGCTCGGCGACCTGCCCGAGCACCTCGGCGGCGTGCTGCCGGACGGACTCCAGCAGGAGCGGCAGCCCGTCGCGGTCGGCGGCGAGTCGTGGGTGCATGGCAGGTCTCCGTTCGTGTCGGGTGGCCACGACCGTAGGCAGCACGCCGGTCCGGCCGCCTGGTCCAATCATGAAAAACTGGACCAGTGCGCATGAGCGACGACCACCTGGTGCGGGCCCTGGGCCCCTGGCGGAACGCCCAGGCGCCCCTCGGCGCGGCGCTGGCCCGCGCGATACGGGAAGCACTGCTCGACGGCCGGATACGCGCCGGGAGCGAACTGCCCGCCGAACGCCGGCTCGCCGCCGCCCTCGGAGTGAGCCGTGGCACGGTGACCGCCGCCCTGGACCGGCTGCGCGCCGCCGGGTGGGTCCGCACCCGGCACGGCAGCGCCAGTACGGTGCGCCTTCCCCCGGCCGCCACGGAACGGATCGCTCCCCTCTCGGCGACCGGGGAGGCCGGGCCCCTGGTCGACCTGCGCCGGGCCGCCCCCGCCGCGCCGCAGGAGCTGTACCTGGAGGCGACCCGGCGGGCCACCGAGCGGGCAGGGCCCCTGCTGGCCGAGCACGGCGAACCGGGCCCGGGCATCCCGGAGCTGCGTACGGCGATCGCCGCGCGGTACAGCCGCGAAGGCGTCGCGACCCTGCCCGAGCAGATCCTCGTCACCAGCGGGGCGCGCGCCGCGCTGACCCTGCTCGCCGCGCATTTCGGGCCCCGTACGGCGGTGGTGGAGACCCCCACGTACGTCTACGCGCTCCAAGTGCTGCGCCATGCCGGGGCGAGGCTGGTGGGCTGCCGCGTCACCACCGACGGCTGGGACCTGGACCAGTTACGGGACGCCTTCGCCACCGCGCGCGGCCAGCTCGCCTACCTGATGCCCGACTTCCACAACCCGACGGGCGCGCTGATGCCCCCGCACACCCGCCGCGCCGTGGCCCAGCTCGCCGCCCGGCACCAGGTGACGCTCGTGGTGGACGAGACCCTGCGCGACCTCGACCTGCGCGACGAGCCGGATCCCATGCCCCGCATTCCCGGTGCGACGCTGATCGGCTCGACCAGCAAGTCCATCTGGGGCGGGCTGCGCATCGGCTGGATCCGGGCCCGTGCCTCGCTCATCCGGGAACTCCAGAACCACCCCTTGGCCGGGCCGCTGTCCGCGCCCCCGGTGCAGCAGCTCGTCGCCGTCGAACTGCTCGCCGACCTGGAGCCGGTGCTCGGACGACGTCGGCACGAGCTGCGGCAACAGCGCGACCACCTCGGCAACCTGCTGGCCGGTGACGGCCGTTGGCACTTCACGCTCCCACCCGGGGGACTCGTCCTGTGGCTGCGTCTGCGTACCGCCCTCGCCGACACCGTGGTCGAACGGGCGGGCAGGAACGGGGTCGCGCTCATGGCGGGCCCGCGCTTCGCGGTCGACGGCACGCTCACCCGCTGCCTGCGGGTGCCGTTCACTCCCCCGCGCCACGTACTCGACCAGATCGCGGGTGTTCTCGACGACGCCTGCTGAGGTGAGCGCCGCCCAGGGCTGCCCGACGGCCTTCGTTCAGAGCGGAAGGTCGTCGGGCAGGACGCGGAACGCCTTGTGGCGGCCGAGGGGACGTACGGCGCGGAAGTCCCGGCGGTCCAGGGTGAGGATCGCGTCGGTGTCGTAATCGGCTGCCAGGGCGACCAACAGGCCGGAGGTGCCGACGATGACGGTGATCACGTAGCGGTTCCGGAATCGCTTTCGGATCATGTACCACATTGGTGTATGTGCGTCGGCCGCGGCCATCGGCGCCGGTCAGCGGGCGTCGCGGCGGGCGGGTTCGAGCAGGCAGGTGGCCACGATGCTCGCGGCCACGACCGCGGCGGCGATCAGGAGGCCGGTGTGCAGGCCGGTGACGAACCGGGACCGGTCGGCGACCAGCGCGCCGAAGACGGCGACGGCCAGGGCCCCGCCGAGCTGGCGGGCGGCGTTCAGCACACCGCTGGCGACCCCGGCGCGTTCGGCGGGCACGGTCTCCAGCAGCAGCGCCGTCAGCGGGGTGATCGCCATCGCACCACCGGCTCCGACGGGGACCATCAGCGGCACCGTCAGCCAGACCGGCGCATCGGCGGGCAGGGTCACCATCGCGGCCAGACCCGTGGCGATCAGCAGCTGGCCGGTGATCACCGGCATGCGGGCGCCGAAGCGCGCCGCCAGCCGGGCGGCGACCGGACCAACGAAGGACGTGAGCACGCTCATCGGCAGGAACGCGACACCGGTGGCGAGCGCGCTCAGCCCGTGCACCTGCTGGAGATACAGCCCGAGCAGGAAGATCATGCCGTAGAAGCCGACGTTCAGCGCGAACCCGATGGCGGCCGCGAGGGACATGACGCGGGAGCGCAGCAGGGGCAGCGGCGTCATCGGGTGCCGCCCGCGGGCCTGCGCGACGACGTAGACGACGGACGACACGACCGCCACGGCGAGGGCGGCCAGGACCCGCGGGGCGCCGAACCCGACGGCCCCGGCCTCGATGGCCGCGTACGTCAGCCCGCCCATGGCGGCGACGGCGGCGGCCTGACCGGCCAGGTCGAACGGCACCGCCTGCCGCGGGGAGGGGTGGGCGTACCGGAGGAGCAGCAGGGCCACCGCGCCGACGGGCAGGTTGACGAAGAAGACCATCCGCCAGTCGAGCACCGTGAGCAGCCCACCGGCCACGGGACCGGCGGCCGCGCCGACCGCGCCGCTCACGGCCCACAGGGCGATGGCCCGCGCGCGCTCGGCCGGGTCCGCGAAGGTCTCCCGCAGCAGGGCGAGCGACGACGGCAGGACCATCGCGGCCCCGACGCCCTGCACCAGCCGTGCCGCCACCAGAACGCCCAGACCCGGCGCCAGCCCGCACACCAGGGAGGCCGCGACGAACAGGGCGAGACCGCCCGCGAACGCCTGCCGGGCCCCGACCCGGTCGCTGATCGCGCCCGCGGACAGCAGGAACGCGGCGAAGGTGAGGGTGTACCCGTCGACCACCCATTGCAGCCCGGTCATCGCGCTGCCGAACCCGCGCCCGATCGAGGGCAGGGCGACGTTCACGATCATGGCGTCGACCATGATCGTGAAGAAGCCGAGCAGGACGGCGGCCATGGCCGGGCGCCCGCCGGGCCGGCTCCGCGGCGGCGGACCGGCAGGGACGGCGGCGACGGCCTGCGGTGGGGTGGACGGGACGGACGTGGGCACGGAACGATCTCCTGCGTGAGCGAGCGGGTGGGCCGGGTGCTGACGGACATCGAGCCTCCCGCCGATCCGGCCCCGGTGGCAGGCCGGGCCGTACCGGGGAGCGGCGCTCGGGGGTAACGACAGGGCCCCCCACGCGCCCGCCACGCAGGTCGGCGCGGTGTGACACTGGCGCCATGGCATCCGAGCAGAGCACCAGCGGCGGCAGTGGCGGTGGCATGGAGCTGGGCCAGTTCCTGCGCGCCCGCCGCACCCAGACCCGCCCCGACCAGGTCGGCCTCACGGTGGGCACCGGCGTGCGCCGTACGCCCGGCCTGCGCCGCGAGGAGCTGGCCACGCTCGCCGGGATGAGCATCGACTACTACGTCCGCCTGGAGCGCGGCAAGGAGACCCGCCCCAGCCCCTCCGTGCTCGACGCCCTCGCCCGTGCCCTGCGCCTCGACGACGCCGAGCACCAGCACCTGCGCGACCTCGCCGCCCGGGCCGCCCGGTACGCCCCCGAGCCGCCGCCCCCGCCCAGCCGGACCGTGCGCCCGCACCTGAAGATCGTCCTGGGGACGCTACGGCCGAGCCCGGCGTACGTCATCAGCCGCAGCATGGACCTGCTCGCCTGGAACCCCGGCGGCCTCGCCCTGTACGCGGGCGTCGCCGACTGGCCCGTCAAACAGCGCAACCTCGCCCGCTACCTCTTCCTCCACCCCACCGCCCGCACCCTCTTCCCCGACTGGGAGGAGCAGGTCCGCGGCTGCGTCGCCCGGCTGCGCGCCCTGGCCGGCACCGCCCCCGACGCCCCGGACCTCACCCAGCTCGTGGGCGAACTCCTGCTCAAGAGCCCCGACTTCGCCCAACTGTGGGAGCGCTACGACGTCGTCGGCCGCAAGCGCATCCAGAAGACCTTCCACCACCCCCAGGTCGGCATCCTCACCCTCAGCGGCCAGAGCATGCAGCTCGAAGGCACCCCCGGCCAGCGCCTCGGCGTCTACACCGCCGACCCCGGCACCCCCGACCACGACGCGATGCTCCTGCTCGACCTGACCGCACCCCCGGAGGCAAAGGGCACGAAGAGCACCGAGCAACAGCGCACCCAATCCTGACCGAGCGCGCCCGGTGGGGCGCGGCCACCACGTCGAGATCGCGTCCCTCACCCTGGACCTCGTCGCGCGGGTCGAGGCCGAGCACGGCGACGAGGAGCGCGAAGGGGACGTCGTCTTCGACCACTTCACGGTCGGCGGCGGGTTCCGGCTCGCCGAGGGCGAGCACCGGAGCCTGCCGTTCACCATCCACCTCCCGTGCTGCGGCAGGCGCTGAACACCCCGGAGATCCGCGCGGCCGTGATCACGGCGGTGACGACGCGTGCGGAGTGGCCTGGCTGCTCAGCACCGCCGCCCGCCACCGCACTCCGGCCCCCGGCCCGCTCAGTGGCACCCCGGGCGCGGCCGAGGCCCGCGAGGCATGGCGGCGCGCCCTGCTCGAACGCGGCGCCCTGCCGTATCTGCGCGCCCAGTTGCGCCAGGCCGGGCCGCATCACACCGGGCCGTATCAGACACAGAGCAAAGAGGGTGATTCACCGAAGAATCCCATACAACCGTAGTCATCAGCCGACGCAGCGAGGCACCATGTGCTCATGCACGGTAACGCAGCGTCCTCGTTGGCCCCTCCGCCGCCTTTCCCCAAGCGACGGAACGCTGTTCTCAGGCTGTACGACGCACCCCTCTACCGTGACGGCGCGTTCTGGAACACCGTCGTCTGGGTCCTGATCTCCGGCATCTCCATCCCGACGGCGCAGCCGACCGAACCGAGCAAGCTGCCCCCGTGGTTGGACAACCTGCTCGCCATCATCGCCATGGTCGTCATCTTCGGCGTCGTGCCCGCCTGGATCCGCCTGCTCATCAGGCGCCGGCGGTGGCGCAAGCGCCTTCAGCAGCCCCGGCCGGAGGTTCCCCCGGCACCGCTCCACGCGGCGCCCGTGGCACCGGCGTTACGCGTATCGGCCCCGCACCGCGCCGACCACGCCACGCCTCCCTCCGCTCCCTCCGCGTTGCCGGCCGACGCGCGGAACACCTTCCCCCACCCCATCGCCCGCGCCCTCCGCTCGCTGCACCAGGCCCCCACGGACAAGGACAGGTACGAGGCGTTGCTCGACGCCGCCGAGATCCTCGCCATCACCCTCAGCGTCACCGTGGCAGCGCTGCTCCAAGAGGCGGGGCAGCGCAACCTCTCCCTGCTCCGCAGGGCCTATTTCGGCAAAGGCGCCATGTTCGGCACGTGGACGACATGGCTCAAGGAACTCCAGCCCCTCGCTGCCGCCCAACCCGATCTGGTCGCCGGGCTCCACCTCGCGCTCGGGGACGGGCCCGACGACCCGGGCATCGTCACCCACCTCAACGCCTTGCGGGAAGAACGCAACCGGGCCGCCCACGGCAACAAGCCCAAGAGCCAGCCCGAGTCCGCCCTGCGCGTGGCCGAGGGCACGCATCACCTCGAACGCGCCCTGGCCAAGGCAGAGTTCCTGAAGGCCACTCCCTGGCTGTTCACGGTCTCGTGCGTCTACCATCCGCGGTCACGGGATTTCGAGGTCGTCGCGCAGGACGCGACGGGCGACCACCCGGACTTCGAGCGCCGGACGTTCACGTGGGAGCACCCCGTCGGCATCGACATGTTCTATGTCCATGGCCCGGAAGGGCCCGTCCCGCTCTCACCCTTCGTGGCCGACCTCTTCTGCCCGCAGTGCCGGCAGATGGAGGTCTCCTACGCCTACAAGGCCAGCAAGGGCAACAGGGTCGCGACGTTCAAGAGTTTCGGGCGGGGCCACGACATCGCCGCCCCGCACATGGTGGACGACCTGCTCTCCCTCCCCGACCAGCGCGGCTGATCCGTTCAGCGCGGGCCGCGGCGGGTCTGGTCGAGCCATTCCTGGGCCGGTTCGGTGTCGCCGTAGGAGTCGTGCCAGTTCCACCATTCGTACGGCGGGGTCTGGGGGTAGCCCTCGGGGGAGTCCTCCCAGGTTTCCTGCCGTCCGAGGGCGGTCATGTCGAGGTAGCTCCAGGTGCTGCCGAGCGCCTCGTCGCCGCGGGCGTTGATGAAGTAGGTGCGGAACACGCGGTCGCCGTCGCGGATGAAGGCGTTCGTGCCGTGCCACTCGTCCACGTCGAAGTCGGCGTCGAAGTCGTCGGTGATCGTGTACCAGGGCATCGTCCAGCCCATGTGCGCCTTCAGGGCCTCGATGTTCTGCTGCGGCGCGCGCGAGGCGAAGACCAGGGTGGTGTCGCGGACGTTCAGATGGGTGAGGTCGCCGACGTGGTCGGCCACCATGGAGCAGCCGCGGCAGGCGTGGTCGGGCCAGCCGAAGACGCCCGGTTCGTAGAAGGCGCGGTAGACGATCAGCTGACGGCGCCCCTTGAACAGGTCGAGCAGGCTGACCTTGCCCTCGGGCCCTTCGAACGCGTACTCCTTCTCCACCGCCACCCACGGCATGCGGCGGCGCTTGGCGGCCAGGGCGTCATGGGCGTGGGTCAGCTGCTTCTCCTCCACCAGCAGCTCCTGGCGCGCGTCCTCCCACTCCTGCGGCGAAACGATCGGGGGTGTCCTCATGGCGATGCGCCCCTTCCTGTCCGGCGGTCCGCGCCCCCCTTCATCCAGGGTCGAACGCCGGGGGCGCGGGCGCACGCCGAGCGACAAGCCCCAGGCCAGAGGCCCGGGGCTCGCTCGTTGCGCGGCTGCGCCTCCTTGCCGCTGCCGACGGGGTCGACCTACCGCTCGCATCCGTGCCGCCGCTCGCGCCGATCCCGCGGCGCGGCGAGGGCGTCGTCGTACCGGCCGCGCCCGTCGCGATTCCGGCGCCGACCACCGTGCCGGCCAGAGTGATCCACTCCATGGGCCCGACGGTATACGGCGGTGGCGCGCCCGGGGCCGGGTGTGCCGGGGTTGGAGGGCGGGCGCCCTAATGTAGGGGGCTGGTACGGCGGTTGGGGTAGGGGAAAGGGGATCGGCGATGCCGCTCAGCACCGATGATCCGGCGTCCATAGGCGGCTACGCCCTGCTCGACCGGCTCGGTTCGGGCGGTATGGGGGTCGTCTACCTGGGACGGTCGGCCTCGGGGCGGCAGGTCGCGGTCAAGCTCGTGCACGCGCAGTACGCGCAGGACGAGGAGTTCCGGACCCGCTTCCGGCAGGAGATCACGGCGGCGCGCAAGGTCAGCGGGGCGTTCACCGCTCCGGTGGTGGACGCCGATCCGGAGGCCGAGCGGCCGTGGATGGCCACGCAGTACGTGCCGGGGCGCACCCTCGCCGATGTGGTGCGGGACGGCGGGCCGCTGGGCGGGCGGGAGGTGCGGACGCTGGGGCTGGGGCTCGTCGAGGCGCTGCGGGACATCCACCGGGCCGGGGTGGTGCACCGGGATCTGAAACCGGCCAACATCCTGATGGCCGAGGACGGGCCCCGCGTCATCGACTTCGGCATCTCGCGGGCCGCCGACAACCAGACGCTCACCCTCACCGCCGGGCGGGTGCTCGGTACGCCGCGCTTCATGTCGCCGGAGCAGCTGCGCAATCCGCGGGAGGTCACCGCGGCCTCGGACGTGTTCTCGCTGGGGGCGCTGGTGGTGTACGCGGCCACCGGCATCGGGCCGTTCGACGCGGAGAGCCCGTACCTGTCGGGGTACCAGGTGATGTACGAGCCGCCGACGCTGGACGGCGTGCCGGACCCCCTCCGCAAGCTCGCCAAGCGGTGCCTGGACAAGGACGCGGCCGCGCGGCCGGGCCTGGACGAGGTGCACCGCATGCTCGACGCGCTGCCGGACTTCGCCGCCGCCGCTCCCCCGGAGGATGCCCCCACGCGGGCGGAGTTCCCGCCTGCGCGGACGGAAGGGGCAGGCCGGAGGCGCCGTAAGCGGCTGCTCCTCGTCGGCGTCGGCGCCCTGGCCGTCGGCGGGCTGGTCGCGGGCGTGACCTACGGCCTGGGCGACGAACCGCCGCCGTACCGCCCCGCCGCGTCCGCCACCGCCGACGGCCAGGCCCCGGTGTCCCTGCCCGACGGCTGGCGTCCATGGCGGACGACGCTGCGGTACGAAGGCCCGCTGCCCCCGCTCGTGTACCAGGACGCCGCGTGCGTACCGGACCGCGGCACCGACCTGTACTGCGGCGGCCAGGGCTTCACCGTCGCCAAGGTCGACGCCGCCACCGGAAAGGTCCGGTGGCGCAGCGGCACCAGGCCGCAGGACGCGCGCCCCATCGGAGTACGGGACGAAACCGTCTACACCTACTCCGAGCCCGAGAACGAGGAGCGCCGGGTGGTGGCCCTGGACACCGGCACCAGGAAGCAGCGGTGGTCACACACGATCAGCGGATCGGCGTCGGCGCGCCTGTTCCGCGGCGGGCTGCTGACGCTGTCGGCCGACGGCCGCCGGCTCGTCGCCTACGGGGCGTCGGGGCGGCAGCTGTGGCAGTCGCCCGCGAAGGAGGGGCAGTTCTGCGAACCGGTGACGCCGGTTCCGTCCGGCGTCCCGTACGTCCTGTGCTCGCCCCTCACGTCGTCCGGGCTGAGCGCCGAGGGCCCGTACAGCCTGCTGCGGCTGGACCCCTCCGACGGTGCGCAGCGCACCCTCGCGACCCTCCCCCGGAAGGCGCTGCACCTCGGCTCCGTCGACGGCGCGCCCCTCTTCCTCGCGCCGCAGACCGCGAAGGAGGTGTACGACGCCGGGTACGAGCGCCCGTACGACGCCCTGGTCCGGGTGGACCCGCGCACCGGCGACACCCGGCGGATCCCGCTGCGGCACCCCCTGCGCGGCTCGGCCACCCTCCTGAACGGGGTCGTCTACGCCGTCCGGACCAACGGGACGGTCACCGCGGTGTCGGCGCGCAGCGGCAAGCAGCTGTGGCAGCGGGAGACGGAGACGGAGAGCCTGTCCGCGCCCGTGGAGTCGAAGCGGCACGGCAGGCTCTACTTCGCCAACCGCTTCGGCCGTCTGCTGGCGCTCGACAGCAGGACCGGGACGGAGGCGTGGCGCACCTCCGCGCTGAGCGACCCCGGGGACACGGCGCAGGATCGGCCACCGTCCGTGCTGCTCGTCAAGGACGCGATCGTGGCGATGGCCGGGGACACGGTGTTCTCCGTACGCCCGGACCGGCCGAAGGTCCCCGACGAGGGGTCCGCTCAGCGGGAGCCGTAGGGGATGAGGGCCATTTCGCGGGCGTTCTTGATGGCTCGGGCGATCTGCCGCTGCTGCTGTCGCGTCACATGGGTCACCCGGCGGCTGCGGATCTTGCCGCGGTCGGAGATGAACTTCCGCAGCAGGTCGGTGTCCTTGTAGTCGACGTAGGTGATGCCCGCGGCGTCCAGCGGGTTGGCGCGGCGGCGCCGGGGGTCGGGGCGCCGGGCGGTGCGGCGGGAGGGCATGGGGAGTCGGTCCTTTCCGTAGAGATCCGTGCGGATTCAGGGGCTTCAGGCGACCGGGTCGAGGAGGTCGTCGAAGGCGTGCGGCAGGTGCTTCCAGCCGTCCGGGCCCGCCGCGTACTCGTCGTCGGTGAGCAGGCAGGAGTCGAGCAGGGCCAGCAGGCCGTCGCGGTCGAGCCCCGGGGACGTGAAGGTGAGGTGCTGGCAGCGGTCGCCGTGTTCCGGGTGCCAGTCCAGGGAGGCCGCGACGCGGCGTTCGGCGGGGACCATCTCCCAGGCGGCGTCCGGGAGGGCGGCCAGCCAGGGCCCGGCGGACTCCACGCAGAGCGCGCCACCCGCGGCGTCCCACGCGAGGAGGGAGTCGGGCCGGTCGGCCAGCCAGAAGCGGCCCCGGCTGCGGGCCGCGGCGCAGGTCAGATCCTCCAGCGCGGCGTAGAGACGGCCGGGGTGGAAGGGGCGCCTCCGCCGCCAGACGAGGGTGGACACGCCGTGTTCGTCGGCGTCCTGGGGCAGCAGGGCGCACGCCGGGTACTGACGGGCGGCCGCCGCCCCGATGTCGAAGCCCCGCAGCAGGGCGGCCCCGAGCGCGCCGCCGCCGTCATCGCCGCCGTCACCGAGCCGCACCTGCCGGGCGCCGGGGGTGAGCTGGGTGAGCAGGGCGTGGTCGGCGTCGTCGGCGGGCTCGTCCGGTGCGCTGTTCTCGGCGACGGCGATCAGCGTCGGGTACTCCAGCTGCCGGGCGAAGGTGTCCGCCACGGTGCGCTGGTCGGTCGGGGCGGCGGCGAGCCCGGCGTCGGCCAGGTCGTCGCCGTTGGCGAGGTACGGCACGATCAGCGCCGGGTCGACCGCGGTGGCCACCCCGGTCAGCGCCAGGGGCGCGCCCTCGGCGGCGATGACCGCGGCCATGGCCTGCGGTTCGACGGAATCCCACAGCTCGACCACGGCCAGCCGGTGGCCGCCGCCCGCGGCCAGCCGCAGCAGCTCGGGGACCAGGTCCTCGCGCAGGGCGCAGCACGCGCAGTCGTTCACCAGCGGCGCCTCGCCGCTGCCGAGCGGGCCGGTGGCGTCCCGTACGGTGCGGTGCACCGCGCGGTCGGTCGCGGCCGACAGGTCGTGGTGCAGGGCGACGGCGCCGGGCACCGTGCGGAGGATCTCCTCGACGGCGGCGCGGCGGGCGTCGGCGTGCAGCCCGGCCACGACCGCGACGGCCAGCCGGGCCTCGCCCCCGCCGCTCACCTGGCCCTCCGTCCGGGCNCGTGCAGCCCGGCCACGACCGCGACGGCCAGCCGGGCCTCGCCCCCGCCGCTCACCTGGCCCTCCGTCCGGGCCCGTAGCGCCGCTCGAAGCGCTCCACGCGGCCCGCGGTGTCCATGATCCGCTGGGTGCCGGTGTAGAAGGGGTGGCTCGCCGAGGAGACCTCGACGTCGATGACCGGGTAGGTGCGGCCGTCCTCCCACTCGACGGTCGTGTCGCTGGTGGCCGTGGAGCGGGTCAGGAAGGCGAAACCGGCGGCGCGGTCGCGGAAGACGACCGGCTCGTACGCGGGGTGGATGCCGGGCTTCATGGCGGTCAGCGCTCCTCTCGGAAGTCGACGTGGCGGCCCACGACCGGGTCGTACTTGCGCAGGACCATCCGGTCGGGGTCGTTTCGGCGGTTCTTGCGGGTCACGTAGGTGTAGCCGGTGCCGGCGGTGGACCTCAGCTTGATGATCGGGCGTAGTTCGTTCCGGGCCATGGCGCACAGCGTACACGCAATTGGTTTTCATTTTCATCTACGGGTTCCGGGGGATCGCCGAGGGTCCCCGAGGGGCCGCTTCCCGCCATACCTTCATCCGCTACGGCCGCCGATGAGCGGAACCGCCCTGGTTTTCGTATCGCGGTATGACAACTACCAATGAGGGGCGTAGTGATGAGGTACAAGAAGAGACACAAGCGGTCACGCGTGCTCGTCGTGTCCGTCGTCGGCGTCGCGGCCCTGGCGGTCGGCGGCGGCGCGCTGCTGATGACCGACAACAACGCCTCGGCCGCCCGGCAGACCCCCAACCGGACCGAGGCCGCCCGACAATCCTCGATGACCATCCAGTGCCCCGACGTCGCCACCCGGCTGTCGAACGTGCCGCAGAAGGCACGGCCCTCCGTGGACAAGGAACTGGCGAAGCTGGACACCCAGGTCGCCGACGCCTACAAGCAGCTCTCCGCGCAGGGCACCAAGGCCGGCGACCAGGAGTGGGTGCGTACGCGTGTCCTGGAGCCGCTGTCGTCCCAGCGCCGCAGTGCCCTGAGCCGCATCTCCACCACGATGGGCAAGGGCTCGCAGCAGGCGTCCGGACTGGACTCGATGGCCTCCTGCACGGTCAAGCAGGGCGAGGTCAACGCCGCACCGGCGGCCGCTCCGGCGGCGGCGGGCGGGGCCCAGGCCTCCGGGCCCCAGAAGGCCGACTTCGTCGACATCCGGAAGGTGCAGCCCAACGTCAAGAACCCCCGCAAGCAGGCGAACGCCTCCAAGGGCACCTTCTCCTCGCGCTGCGGGCGCAACGAGAACAAGAAGTTCAACTCCGACAACGTCATCGTCGCCCCCGGCGTGAGCAACGGCGCCCACCACATGCACGACTACGTGGGCAACCAGAAGAACGACGCCTTCGCCACCGACCAGGTCCTCGCCAGCGCGACCACCTCCTGCACCAACGGCGACCGCTCCACCCACTACTGGCCCGTGCTGCGCCTGCGCGACGGCAAGAACGAGAAGGACGCGGGCGCCCCGGGCGGCGGCACCGAGGGCAACATCGGCACCATCCTCCAGCCCACCTCCGTCCAGCTCACCTTCCGCGGCAGCGCGGTCGGCAAGGTCACGGCGATGCCGAAGTTCCTGCGCATCATCACCGGTGACGCCAAGGCCTTCACCAACGGCACGGCCAACGCCAACGCCTCCTGGAGCTGCACCGGCTTCGAGAACCGCCAGCTCAAGGACAAGTACCCGCTGTGCCCCAAGGGCAGCAACGTGGTGCGCACGTTCAAGTTCCAGAGCTGCTGGGACGGCCGCAACGCCGACAGCGCCAACCACCGCACCCACGTGGCCTTCGCCGGTGCCAACGGCGCCTGCGGCAAGGGCTTCAAGGCCATCCCGGCCCTGACCCAGCGCATCACCTACAAGATCGCGCCGAACAAGGTCTTCGCGGTGGACAGCTTCCCCGAGCAGCTGCACAAGCCGGTCACGGACCACGGGGACTTCATCAACGTGATGTCCAACTCGCTGATGAAGCAGGCCGTGAAGTGCATCAACAGCGGCCGTAAGTGCGGCTGACGCACCCCCGCGCCGCCGGACCGGCCCGGCAGGATGGCTGCCCCCATCCTGCCGGGCCTCTGCGTCTCACAGGTCGTCGGCGGTCCCGTCGATGGCGGGGCCCGTTCCCGGCGGGAGGTTCTCTACGACCAGGGTGAATGCCTCGTCCAGTGTCGCTGTCTCACCGAGCTCGGCCCCGTCCGACAGCCGGATCACCGTGTATCCCCCAGCGACGAGGCGGAACACCGTGGGGACGTCCCTCGAGTAGGGGAATCGCGTGCACCGGCTCAGATACAGCGTGCCGTGGCTGACCGCAGGATAGAGCTGCCGCAGTTCAGAGTGAGCGTAGGCGCTGCGCGGCACCTGCGGGTCAATGATTCCGGCGTCCCGGGACAGCACGCCCTGCCACTCGAGCGCGACTATTTCCGCGGCGCCGGAAGCGGATTCGTTCTGCGCCATCAGCCAGTTTTGCCCTTCTTCTGGTGGTAGTGCGGATCGATCTCCAAGATATCCGGCTTGGGGATATGGACCCGCTCATTGTTCGAGTACCAATGAATGTCCTCCCAGGGCCTGCCGTCCGGAGGGTCGCCGTACTTCACGGCGATCTCATGGTCACGTACGGCCTTCGCCAGGGAGCTCATCTCCCACGCGGTTCCGTTACCGGGGTCCGGCCACTTATGCGGGCTGCCCAGACTGAAGTTGTCGCCGTGGGCGACGGCTACCTGAAATGCCTCGACGATGGACTCGGGCGTGTTCCACAGGCCCTTGTCGCCTGCCCGGTTGGGCATTCCGTCGAGCGTTACGGACAGCGTGGTGTTCCGGTCGCCGATCGCCGCCAGGACGTTGGTCATCCATACCGGCCCGCCCGGTTCGACGCCCGCGTAGTCGTCGCCGTTGTAAGTGTGTGCTCCCGGGTCGCCGTTCTTCCGCAGGTGCTCGGCGAGACTTTCCGAGTGTCCGCCGGGTCTGTTGACCCCCAGCACCACGCTGTGGCGCTGTTCGCCGTTGGAGCGGTGCGGGCAGCCCGCCAGGCCCAGGGGGTCTACCCACAGCAGCGGGTTGTCGACGTAGGTGTACGGGTTGGGGGCGGGGGTGAGGCCCAGGGGGTCGGGGGTGAGGTAGCGGGCGGCGTCGGGGTCGTAGTGGCGGTGGCGGTTGTAGTGGAGGCCCGACTCGGGGTCGAAGTACTGGCCGGGGAAGCGGAGCGGGGTGTAGCCGGTGGCGGTGCGGTTCCAGGAGGTGGTGCCCCAGAGGGTGGCGCGGGTGTGCCAGGCGACCTCGCCCCGCTCGTCGATGAGTTCGCGCGGGGTGCCGACCAGGTCGGTGACGATGGTGAAGAAGCGGCGGTCGATCTCGTGCTGGGTGAGGTCCACCTTGCGCTCGGTCTGGGCCACCGGGGTGAGGCCGTCGTGGTCCCAGGTCAGGACGGTGGTCTCGGGGGTGCCCGCGGCGTGGGTGGACTGTTCGCAGAGGGTGTCGCCGTCCCAGGTGAAGTCGACCCGTTCGGCGACCGTGGTGCCGTCGTCGGCGAGGCGGAGCTTGGCGGTGCGGCGGCCCAGCGGGTCGTAGAGGTAGCGCCAGCGGGTGCCGTCGGGGGTGGTGACGGAGGTGAGGCGGTCCTCGGCGTCCCAGGCGTAGCGCCAGGTGTCGGGCTTGTGGGAGAGGCGGCGCTTCTGGCGGAGGGTGACCCGGCCCTGGGCGTCGTGTTCGTAGCGGATGCCGCCCGCGCGGGTGATGCGGGTGCCGGTGTACTCGCGGGGTCCGGCGGCGCCGCCGTCGCGGGGCCAGACGGCTTCGGTCTGGTTGCCCGCCTCGTCGTAGGCGTAAGCCTCGCTCCAGTTGTCGGCGGTGACGGCGGTGACCCGGCCCTCCCGGGTCAGCTCCAGCAGGCGGTGCCCGCGGAGGTGGTCGTCGACGGCGGTGAGGTGGCCGCCGGGGCGGTAGGTGTAGGCGCGGTGCTGCACGGTGGCGTCGCCGGGGCCGCGGACGAGCTGGTCGGTGAGGCGGCCGAGGGCGTCGTAGCCGTGGTCGATGGTGAGGGTGTCGTCGATGCGGCGGGTGGTTTCGCGGCCCATCGCGTCGAACTCGAAGACCACCCGGTGTCCGGAGGTGTCGAGCAGGGCGCGCCGGTCGGCCGGGTAGGTCCAGGTGGCGACGGCCCCGGTGGGGGTGGTGCGGCGGACGCGGCGGCCGGAGGCGTCGTAGGCGTGGGTGAGTGCGCGGCCGTTGCAGGTCTCGCGCAGGATGCGGCCCGCGTCGTCGCGCACGTACGACAGGTCGGCGTCGGGGCCGGTGGCGCGCGAGAGGCGGCCGAGGGCGTCGTAGGTGAAGTGGGTGAGGGCGCCGTCGGCGTCCTTGGTGACCACGCGGCCCGCGGCGTCGCGTGCGTAGCGGATGGTCTGGCCGAGGCCGTTGGTGCGGGTGGCGAGGCGGCCGAGGGCGTCGTGGGTGTAGGCGAGCGTACGGCCGTCGAAGTCGGTCTCGGCGGTGAGGTGCCCGGCCGGGTCGTAGGTGTAACTCCACGTCAGCCCCTGCGGATTGGTGACCCGGGAGATCCGCAGCTCGGTGTCGTGGGTGAAGGCGTGGCGGGCTCCGTCGGGGGTGGTGCGGGCGGCGAGCAGGTCGAAGTGGGTGTACTCGAAGCGGGTTTCGCCGCCCGTGGCGTCCCGGTGGAGCAGGCAGTTGCCCTCGCCGTCGTAACGCCACGACTGCGTCGAACCGTCCGGGTCGGTGCGCCGGGCGAGCTTGCCCTCGACGGTCCACTCGAGCTCGGTGGTGCCGCCGTCCGGGCCGGTGATGCGGATCGGGCGGCCGAAGGCGTCGCGGGTGTAGCGGGTGACGGTGCCCATGGGGCCGCGGACGGCCAGCGGGAGGCCCGCCGGGTCACAGCGCAGCCGGTCCAGCGCGCCGAGGGCGTCGTCGACGCCGGTGAGGTGGCCGCGCGCGTCGTGGGTGAGCCGGGTCGTGGTGCCGTCGGGGCGGGTGAAGGCGGTGGGGTTGCCGCGGTCGTCGTACTCCTGGCGCCACGTGGCGCCGTCCGGGCCGGTGACGGAGGTGATCTGGTGCAGGTCGTTGTAGGTGACGGTGGCCGTGGTGCCGTCGGGGTGCGCGACGGCGGTGAGGTCGCCGCCGTCGTCGTAGGTGTAGGTGGTGGTGCGGCCGAGCGGATCGGTGCGGGAGAGCAGCCGGTCGTAGCGGTCCCAGGTCTGGTGCGTGGTACGGCCGAGGGGGTCGGTCTCGGCGACCACCTGGAGGTGGCGGTTGAGGTAGTGGACGGTCGTCGCGCCCGTGGAGTCGGTGTAGCGGGTGATCGGATCGCCGGTCTCCGGGTGGGTGTCGTACGCGAAGACGGACGACAGGCAGCCGTCCGGGCCGATGGTTCGCACGACCCGGCCGTCGGCGTCGTACACGTACCGGAAGGTGGAGCCGTTCCGGTCGGTCCATGAGGTGATGCGGGCGTCCGGGTCGTAGGTGAAGCGCAGGGGCAGCCCGGAGGAGTTGATGACCTCGGTGAGGTTGCCGGGGGCGTCGTAGCCGTAGCGCAGCACGGTGACCGGGCCGTCGGGGGTGCGCAGGGCCAGTTCGCGGATGCGGGCGTCGGCGGTGGTGAGGGTGGCCAGATAGCCGCCGGAGTGGGCGACGGAGGTCGGGGTGCCGTCGGGGCGGCGCGCGAAGGTGATGCGGTGCTGGTTGCGGTCCTCGATCTCGGTGAGCCAGTGGGCGGACGACGCGTGGTACGGGCTGCCGGTGAAGGAGCGGGTCACCCCGGTGTGCGGGTCGGTGACGAGGTACGTGGTGGCGGAGTTGTCCTCGCCGCCGTAGGTGAGGGCCAGCCGCGGGCCCTCCTCGGGGTACACGGGCTCGGGGTCCTCGGGGCGCGGCAGCCGCGGGTAGACGAGGACCGAGCCGTCCTCGCGGGCCCAGAGGGCGCCGCCGCCGACGCGGTCGAGTTCGATGCGCTCGTCGAGGGTGGAGGCCCAGCTGCGGCCGAACCAGTGGCCGTGGCGGTACTCGGACAGATGCGTGCGACGGAGCACGAGGGGGAGGGCGCCGGGGAGGGTCAGGTCCGTTTCCGGGAGCAGCATCTCGCCGGTGGCGACGTCGATCGGATCGTTCTTGCAGACCGTCTTGTCGAGGGAGACGCCGTTGCGGCGCGGTGCGTCCTTGGCGTCGCGGAGCGCGTCCGGCTTGGCGCGGGACGATGTCCCGCCGCCGTCCTCGGCGCCGCCCTTGCGGCCGCCTCCGGCGTCGCCGCCCAGGTCGCCGCCGTCCTTCTTCCTGTGGTCCCGGGCGAACGTGGAGCGGATGTCCAGGTCGGTGTTCCGGTGGTCGGTGGAAACCTGCTTGACGGCCTTCGGCAGCTTGGTGGTGACGTGGTCGCCCATGGTCTTCAGCGCCTTCTCCAGGGCGTCGATGGCCTTGTCGGCGACCGGGTCGATGGCCTGGGCGATGCTGTCGCGGCCGCGGGTGCGGCTGTGGTGCGACTTCGCGGTGGAGAGTCTGCCCGCCGTCTTGGTGTGGAAGTTGACGCTCAGGCCGCTGAGCTGGGTCGAGGCGTGGTCGTGCTCGCTGTGCTCGATGTGGAAGCCCTTGCCCGCCGCGCCCCGGCCTCCCCCGCCGCCGGAGCCGCCGCCCGGGCCGTCCGCCGAGGCCAGCTGCATGGCGTCCTTCGCGCCCTGCACCCCGTCCTTGAAGCCGTCCTTGCCCGCCTGCTGGGCCTGGCCGAGATCCACCCCGTCCTGCAACCCCAGTGCACTGGCGCCCAGTTGCACCACCAGGTCGGCGGCCAGGTTCTCCAGGGCGGCGACGGCGGGTTCGGTCAGCGCGGCGACGATGTAGCCGACCGCCTCCTCCATGCACTCCTTGATCAGCCGCCGGACCGCCTCCTGCGTCGCCCGTATCGCCCCCGCGCCCAGCAGCGCCGACAGACCACCGGTGACCGGGATCAGCGACAGCGCGATGCCCGCCTCGCTCGCCAGATAGCCGAGCTGGACGACGGCGGCGCCCTTCATCCCCTCGATCGCCGTCGCGGCGGTGTCCAGCGCCCCGGCGATGGTGCGCGCCGCGGAGGCGATGTCCTTGAGGTGGGTGCCCTTGACCTTGCCCCAGTGGAGGTTGAGGGCGTCCATCGCCTCGCCGTACCCCGACGACAGCAGCCGCTCCACGTGTCCGTTGGCGAGCTGCCCGTCGTCCTCCAGGTCATCGGCGAATCCGCGTAAGGAATCCGCCATGTCCCGGTAGGCGTCCTCGTCCACGTTCGGCCAGGACACCCCGATGAGATCCAGCAGAGTGTCGGCCCAGTCCGGCACCGTGACGGCCACGTTCCCCATCCCCCCGTATATGCGCGCATTGCCTCTATGCCCGTACGAACAGAGTTTCCCATCAAACTCCCTGGTCACCTAGGGTTTTGATGAATCGACAGCAAACTGAGGGGGCATGCCACCATGGCGTTGACGCCAGGTGCCGAGCACGACTACGTGATCGTCGGGGCGGGTTCTTCCGGGAGCGTGGTCGCGCGGCGGTTGCTGGATCGGGGGCATTCGGTCCATGTCATCGAGGCGGGGCCGGCCGATGAGGACGAGCGGGTGCACAGCCCGCAGGGGTGGCCGGACCTGCTCCAGTCCGAGCTGGACTGGGCGGCCATGACGGAGCCGCAGCGGCACGCCAACGACCGGCGGCTGTACTGGCCGCGGGGCAAGGTGCTGGGCGGCAGCAGTTCGCTGAACGGGATGATCTACGTACGGGGGCACCGCAGCGACTACGACGCGTGGGCCTACCAGGGCTGTACCGGATGGGACTGGGACAGTGTGTTCCCGCTGTTCAAGCGGTCCGAGGGCCACATGGACGGGGCGAGCGAGTGGCACGGCGGCGACGGGCCGCTGCCGGTCAGCCGGATCGCCGAACCGCACCCCACGGCCGCCGCGTTCGTCGACGCCGCGGTGGCGCTGGGGCATCCGCTGACCGACGACTTCAACGGTGAGCGGATGACCGGGGTCGGCTTCAACCACACCACCACCCGCGACGGGCGGCGCATGAGCGCCTGGCAGAGCTTCATGGCGCCCGTCCTGGACCATCCGAAGCTGACCGTCACCACCGGGGCCCGGGTGCACCGGGTGTTGCTGGAGGACGGCCGCGCGACCGGGGTGGAGTACGCGGCGGACGGTGCCCTCCACCGGGCCCGCGCCGCCTCCGAGGTGGTGCTGAGCGGCGGGGTGATCGGGTCGGCCGCGCTGCTGCTGCTCTCCGGGATCGGCCCGGCCGCGCATCTGCGCGAGGTCGGCGTCGAGGTGGCCGTGGACCTGCCCGGGGTCGGCGAGAACCTGCACGACCACCCGCTGGTCAGCAACGTGTACGAGGCGACGCGCCCGCTGCCGCCCGGTACGGCGAACCTGCTGGAGAGCCAGCTGTTCGCGAGCACCGACCCGCGCCGCCCGGGCCCCGACCTCCAGCCGCTCTTCCTTCACCTGGTCTATCCGGCCGAGTCGTACGAGATGCCGGAGCACGGCTACACCCTCGCCGCCGGGATCGTCCGCCCGCTGTCGCGCGGCACCCTGCGGCTGGCCTCGGCCGACCCCGAGGCGGCGCCGCTGCTGGACCCGAACATCCTGGCCGAGCGGTACGACATGGAGGCCATGGTCGACGCGGTCGAGATCTGCCGCGAGATCGGCGCCCACGCCGCGTTCGACGACTGGCGCAAGGCCGAGGCCGCCCCGGGCCCGGAGGCCCGTACCCGGGAGGACCTGCGGGAGTTCGTGCGGCGCGCGGTCGGCACGTACCACCACCAAGTGGGCACCTGCAAGATGGGGCAGGACTCCCTCGCCGTCGTCGACCCGGAGCTGCGGGTGTACGGCGTGGCGGGGCTGCGGGTCGCGGACGCCTCGATCATGCCGTCGATCTCGTCGGGCAACACCAACGCCCCGTCGATCATGATCGGTGAGAAGGCCGCCGACCTGCTTGCCGCCGCCGGGTGAGCGTGTGCCGGAAGCCCGGGGGATGCCCGAGCTTCCGGCGTGTGGGCGGTGGGAGTTCGGGCACGGCGCATACGCACAGGTCATGGGCATGTTGGACGTTTTACATCGCCCAAGTGTGTGATATTTACCTTCAGTTCGACTCGTAGCCCCGCCCAAGTGAAAGGCAGTCATTCCCTCATGCGTCACCCCATCGCTCCGGCTGCCGCGCGATGACGTTCGGCGGGCGCATCCAGCGGGGCCCGATGGCCGAGGACTCCTTCCAGGCCCAGTTCACCCGGATCTACAGCGGGCTGTTCCGCGACCCGCGGCTGTCGTTCAAGGCCAAGGGCGTCTCGGGCTCCTGTCGACCCACCGCGACGGGCCGGACGGCCTGGTGCTGTACCTGGACCCCGGCTGGGACGCCCCCGACGCGCCGCGGGACACCGCACAGGACGCGACGCCGGATCCGGAGCGGACGGCGGTGGCCGACCGGGGCGTGGCCGTGCTGAACGACATCGCGCGGGAATGCGGGCCGGAATAACAGCTGGAGGGAAGGGCGCTGGTGGCGCAGGGCCGGATCGTGGGCGCGATGCTCGAACTCGGCTGGACACCCGCGCAGATCCGCCGCACCGTCGCACGCAGCCGCGCAGGACACGGCCGCCCAGGAGGCGGGACCCGTTCGTCGGACCCCGCCGTCCTGAACGGCACGTCGTCGTCCCGCACCCCGGCGAGGCGTCACCCCTGGGGTGCGCCCGCCGTCAGGGCCTGGCTGGTGACCAACTCCCGGTAGAGCGGGGACCGTTCCATCAGATCGGGAGTTCGCACGACGCGCGACAAGGCCCCGGACCCATCGGTCCGGGGCCTTTCGTCAGCGGTGACAGGGATGTCAGCGGTAGCGGATGAGGTGCAGGCTCCAGGCCGCGAGGGCGTTCAGGTCGGTCACCGGGTGCTCCGAACCATCGATGATCGCGCTTCCGGACCCCGTGCGCAGCGCGGTGAGGACCAGTCCCACGGTCTCCCGCCCCTTGGCGTCGATACGGCGTACCCAGATGAGCGCGCGTGCCCCGACGGGCATGGCGGACAGCTCGGTGAGCAGCGAGTCCCACCCGAGGTGTTCGGACGCGGAGATCGGTCGGCCCAGCTCCCTCAGCGTGGCGGGAAGCCAGGCCGCCGGTCCGGGGCGGGGCGGTGGGGGCGGCTGGAGGGCGCCCTCGCTGTCCCCCTCGGCCCGGTTCCAGGCATCGAACCACTCCCACGGTGAGGAGTTGGGCAGCCCGAAGGGCTCGGCAGCGGACTTGGGGACCACGAGCGCCGCGTCGCCTTTCGGCCGGTCGTGCAGCCCCAGCTCGTGCGGTGGGATGTGGTCTCCTGCCTGCTTCGGTGCCGCCGACACTTCGTGCCCGTCGAGCCTGCGGTCGACCGCCACCACATTGTGCGAGCAATTGTTTGTGTATCCGGGATGACCGGTGTTGTTGACATCCTTCAGCCAAGGGTACTGGTCGTCGATGAATGCCTTTGCCTCGTGTGGCTGCACCGAACCGGCGTGAATCTCCCTTTCCGGGGACTCCGGCGTGGCCCTCGCGAGGTGACTCCAGTCCTTGGGCGGCGGTGGTTTCGGCATCGGCGGTTTCGGCACGGCCCTCGCCGCTTTTCCGGCGGTCAACGCCGACTTCGCGGCGCCGAGGCCGCGCGTGCCCAGCAATTCGGGAGCCAGGCGGCCGAAGCCCTCCGCCGGATCCTGTTTGAAGCCGTTCCACGCGTTCTTGACCGTGCCCACCGGGTCGTTGGCCATGCGGACCACACCGGCCGCCGTATTGTTCAGACCGGTGCGGTACTCGGCCGGGTGGGTGAGGTTGTACGGGTCGGTCGGGTTCAGACTGCGACCGAAGTTGAGCACTCCGGCGCTGCCCTTGATGACGCCGCCCGCGAAATGGGAAGCGTCCAACTGGAGCCCCATCAGCCCGTCGTCGACCTGTTCACCGAGGAAGGCTTCGCCGGGGCCAGGTCACGGGCGCCCTCGATCACCTTCTTCACCGTCGTCTGCGACTCATTGCGCTGACGACGCGCCTCCGCCAGTATCTCCTCGGCCTCCTTGATCGAGGCCGCGCCGGGGTCGGTGGCGCCGGGTTTGTCCGGCAGGCTCTCCGGGTCGCGTTCATCCTCGGACTGGGCGTTGTAGAACGAGACGGCGGTGTTGTAGGCGTCGACCTTCTTCCGATGGGCGTCGGACGCCTTCTTGCCCCTCCCGGAAGGCGTCGGCCGTCCTGCCCTTCAGATGATGCGAGTCCAGGCCCTTCAGCCCCCCCCCCGCGACCTTCTCGAACGCCTTCATGAAGTCGGTCAGATGGTTCGCCGCGCCGCGCAGCTTGTCCGGATTGCCGCGGATCAGCTTCTTCTCGTCCTCGGTCTGGTCCAGCTGTAGTTCGTCGACATCGGCACCGAGCGCGTTCGCCGCCTGGTCACCCTTGTCCCGGACGTAGTCGGCGGCCGTGTTCAGGCCGCGTCATCGAGCCGGTCGGCGCCCCAGTCCGTCGTCGCGTCGATGGCCCCGCCGACGTCCTCGACCCGGTCCCCGGCCCAGTCCTCGACCGAGTCGGGAACGAAATCCCCGAGACCCATCAGCCCTCACCCTGCCCGGCCGAGGACTGCCGCGCCCGCTCCTCCGGCGAGGGGCCGAAGGCCCGGTCGACCCCCCGGTCGAACTCCTCGTCGTCCACCCCGGCGACGGTCCTGAACAGATCGGCCTGCATACCGCCCCGGCCCTCGGTCACCAGCGACCGCCCGGTGTCCTTCCAGGTCTGTGCCGCCTCGCCACCGGCCTGCTGGAAAGACGCGGCGCTGTAGTCGGGGGCGTCCGGCATGGCGATGTCACCGTACCCCTGCTTGACGACCTCGTCCTCCGTCGCATGGGGGTTGCCGACCAGGGAGTTGAGGCCGATCTTGAAGGTCCCCTCCCAGTACTTGTCCTCCTCGTACATCATTCCGGCCGCCAGACCCAGCCGCTCCGCCAGTGCGTTGGCGTCCTGCACCAGCGCGCGCACGCCCCACTCCCAGCGGTCGCAGAAGCCCTCGAAGGCGTCGGCGACGCTGCTGCCGCCGGCATCGGCCTTCGACAGGGCCATGTCCTCGAAACCACTGCCCTGGAGCGCACCGGTCTCGTCCCCGACGTCCTTCAACTCACCGATAGCGGCACGCAGCCCCTTGGTGATCTTGTCCAGGGAGTCCTTGTCGAATTTGAGGTCCGCCATACCGGTGGCCTCCGAGAAGGGGTCGCCCATCAGTGAAACCCGTCCATTCCATGTCCCCCGTTCCGACCGCCGTCCGGAGCGACCTCATCCGGCACGATGCCCTTCATGGGCGGAAACATCATCGAGACGTTCTCGTCGGCCACATCCATCGCCACCCCCGCCGGGCCGTCCATCTGCGGGACCACCACATCCAGGAGTCGGGCCCCCAGCACCGCCAGGTACTCCCACGCCTCATCGGGCGCCGCGCCGCGCACGAGCGCGAAACGCGCGAGCGCGTCCTGATCCGTAAAGGCGTACAGCCACCGGATTCCGCCGTACTCGGCCGACATGAATTGCCCCTCGGACACCGGCACCAGTACCGCCGTACGCCTGAACTCCCCGATCATCGCCATCGGATCGCCGTCACCGGCGCGCACCGCCGCGATATGCGCGGCTAGTTCCACTATGTCCCCTCGGCATTCCTTGTCTCATGCCTCTGTCGCACCAGGCTGGCGAGGTCAGGAATAGGTGCCGTGTACGGCTTCTTGACCGCCGCCCCGGGCCGCTGTGGAAAGCGGCTCCGCGCGCTGTGCCGACCGGGCGACGGCTGCAAGAGCGGCCACTAGAATCGGGGCGTTGCCGCTGGTTGGGGGCCGGTGCGTGAGGGTGGGCCCGGTGGGGCAGGGGGGAGTCGTACATGAGCCGTCGCTCCGGTCGTTCCAGCGGCCTGATCAACCTGTGGGCCGAGGCGCAGCGGCAGCGCGAGGCGCAGGAGCGGGCGCGGGCGCAGCGGGAGCGGGACGAGGAGCGGCGGGCGCGGGCCGCCGAGCGGGCGCGGGCGCGCGATCAGCGGGAGCGGCAGGCGGCGTACCGGCGACAGCGCGAGGCGGACGCGCGGCGACGTACGGAGGAGCTGGAGGCGCGGGTCGAGGCGCTGGGCTCGCTGCTGGTGGACGGGTGCCGGGCGGCGGCGTTCGGCCCGGCCGGGCTCGCCCGGCCCGAGCAGGTCGAGCCGTTCGACCCGGGCGCGCTCGCCCACCCCGTACCGATGCCGGACCAGCGGCACTACCAGCCGCAGGGCGGCCGGGGCTTCGGGTCCGGGCGGCGGGAGCGGGAGGCGGCGCGGGAGCGGTACGAGCGGGACTGGCGGGCCGCGCAGGCCGCCGAGGCCGAGCGGGTGCGGCGCCTGGACGCGTACCACCGGCAGTACGAGCGGTGGGCCGCGCAACAGCTCGCGGAGATACGGCGGCACAACGAGGGCGTGGCGGACCTTGTCGCCGAGGTCCGGGCCGGTGAACCCGACGCGGTCGTGGAGTACTTCACGGCGGCGCTCTACCACTCCACGTACTCCTCCCCGGTGTGGCCGGACGGCCTGCCCCGCGAGGTGTCCGCCGCGTACGATCCGGCCGCGCGCCAGCTCGTCCTGGACTGGGAGCTGCCGCGCTACGACATCGTCCCGGAGGTCAAGTCGGTGCGGTACGTGGCCGGTGCCGACGAGGACCGGGAGACGGCGCGCCCCGCCACGCAGCGCCGGGCGCTGTACCGGGACGTGCTCGCGCAGTGCGTGCTGCTGGCGCTGCGCGACCTGTTCGCGGCGGACGGGTTTGGGGTACTGGAGTCGGTCGCGCTGAACGGGTTCGTGGACGACCTCGATCCGGCGACCGGCCACCGGGCCCGGATCGTCCTGGCGACCGTCACGGTGACGCGTACCGCCTTCGCCGAACTGCGGCTGGAGCAGGTGAGCGCGGTCGACTGCCTGGTCGACGGCGTCCGCGGCCGGCTGTCCGCGCGCCCCGACCAGCGCGCCGCCGTGACGCCCGGGCGGACGCCGGACGACGTGGGGTCCGGCCTCCTCACCCAGGGCGGGGGCGACGAGCCGGATCTGCACGCGATGGACCCGATCGCCTTCGAGTCGCTGGTCGCGGACCTCTTCCGGGCCATGGGGATGCGGGCGGTGACGACCCGGCGCTCGAACGACGGCGGGGTGGACGTGGAGGCGGTGGACCCCGCCCCGATCCGGGGCGGCCGGATCGTGGTGCAGGTGAAGCGCTACCGCGGCACGGTGCCGCCGACGGCGGTGCGCGATCTGTACGGCACGGTCCAGGACAGCGGCGCGAACAAGGGCGTCCTGGTCACCACCTCGCGGTTCGGGCCCGGCTCGCACACGTTCGCCCACGGGAAGCCGCTGGAGCTGGTGTCCGGGGCGGAGCTGGTCGACCTGCTGCACCGGCACGGTCTGCGGGGGCGGCTGGGCGACGGCGGCGCCGCCGGTGCCGGGTCGGCCTCTGCCGATGAGCCACCGGACGGGCACAACGTGCTGGGCATGTCCTGGACGGGCGAGGTCGCCCTCGACGTCTGCGCCCTCGTCTGCGACGGCGACCGGGTGCTGAGCGACGACCACTTCGTCTTCTTCAACAACCCCCGCACCCCCGACGGCACCGTCCGCGCCCTGCCCGCCACCGCGCCCGACCGGGCGGCGGTCCGCGTCGCCTTCGACGCCCTGCCGCCCGAGGCCGACCGCCTCGTCCTCGCCGCGGCCGTCGATCCCGAGGTCGACCCCGGCGCTGACCTGTCCGGTTTCACCGACGCCCGGATACGGCTCCTGGACGCCACGGGCACCGAACTCGGCCGGCTGGAGGTCTCCGACGGCCGCCGCGGCGAAACCGCCCTGGTCCTCGGCTCCTTCCGGCGCCGCGCAGGCGGCGACTGGGACTTCGTGATCGGCGGCAAGGGCTACCCCGGCGGGCTGGAGGCGCTGGTGCGGGAGTACGGCATCGACGTCGCCTGATCGTGACGCGCGGCGGAACACTCGGGGAGTGGGTGTCGCGGGCACAGCTTCATCCGACATACTGCCGGGCGTGGAGCAGCGCATAGGTCCGATCATCCCGCCCGTACCCGCCGCCGGGACCGATCCGGGGCACATCCCCGGCCTGACGCCCCCGCGCCCGGACGAGACCGAGGAGGTGACCGCGGAGGCGAAGACGGCCACGGAAGCCCCGGAAGAGGCCCCGGAGAAGGCCGCCGACCAGCCCGTGGACGAGGCCGCGGAAGCGGACGCGGACGCGGAGGAGGCGGACGCCGAGGCCGAGGAGCCGGAGGAGCAGGCCGAAGACGCGGCCGAGGACAAGGCCGAAGACGCGGCCGAGGCCGACGCCAAGGCCGACGCCGAGCCCGAGGACGGGCCGGTCTTCGAGGTCTCCGACCGCCGCGGCTCGATCACCGCCGGGCACTCCGGTGTCGCCTTCCAGCTGGACGGCGAGAACGCCGAGTTCTCCTGGGACGAGATCGGCGCGGTGGAGATCGACACCCCCCGCTTCGGCCGCCGCTTCAGCGTCACCGTCTACACCACCGCCCACCGCTGGTACGCCGCCGACGTGGACGCCCCGGCCCGCGGCGCCCTCAAGGAGTGGACGGCACAGCTGGACGAGGTCCTGGACGCCTACTTCGAGGACACCGCGGGAAAGTAGCGGGGCACGTCGCCTCACGACGCACCCTCGCAGCGCGCTTACGGCACGCGCCAGCCGAACTGGTGGGCGCCCCTGCCCTCGCCCTTGAAGGTGACCGCGACCGGCTGGTCGCCCTCGGGCATCATGTGGACGGAGCACATGGTGAGCGAGGACTTCGGCTTCAGGCGGGTGTGGGCCACGGCACTGCGGCAGCTCCCGACGCCGTTGCCCGGGGTGGAGAAGTCCATGAACGTCATCGGCTGGATCTGCTGTCCGCCCGCGGTGCTGACCCCGACGCCGTCCTGCATGGTGGGCAGCAGTACGTGAGTGCCGGTGTTCCGGTAGCGGAGGGTGACGTAGTACGGGGTCATCTTCTTCTGGGCGGCGCTGAGTTGGAAGCGACCGAGGTCCCCGATGTCGCCCTTGCGCATGCCGGTCAGGGTGACGGTCATGGGGACGTCGCGGTTGTCGTCCTGCCACATGGCGTCGGCGGACTGGCCGACCGTCATCAGGCCGTTGGTGCCCGCGTAGCCCTCGCCGTCGCCGATCTTCCACATCAGGGCGCCGCTCGCCTCGTCGGTGTACGAGACGATCGCGGGCGTCCGGTCCTTGGGCAGCATGACGATCTGGCACGCCTCGCCCGTACTCCCCGGGGGCAGGCTCGCGGGGCCCGCCTTGTCGCACTCCTTGGGCACGCCCGACTCGGTGGCCAGCGGGTTCATGTTCATGAGGGTGATCGGGCGGCCGGGGGTTCCGTCGGCGAGGGTGATCGTGAAGTTGTTCTCCGGGTCGGGCCGGGTCAGCGTCTCCTTGCCGGTGTTGGTGTAGGAAACGGTGAGGTAGAAGGGCACCATCCCGTCGACGTCGCTGTCGAGCCGGACCCGCTTGAGGTCCGTCTGCTTGCCCTGGACCAGCCGCTTGGGCGCCACCTTCAGCTGCCGCGTCCGATCCCGGTCCGTCCAGGCGGCCTTCTTCGCGCCCGTCTCCATCGGCACCGACGGCGCGGACGCGTTCGGCTTCTGGTCCGACTTCTTCGCCGCGTCCGCCGTCCCGCCGCCCCCGGTGTCGCTGCCGCCGCCGCACCCGGTGACGAGCAGCGCTCCGGCGATGGCACCGGCCATTCTCATGCGTGTCCGCATGTGTCCCCCGTTGTTCGCAATGTGTCGTGATGGCCCGCCGTACCGTCCGTGGCGGGCTGCCGACAGAGTAGAAGACGCCACCGGCCGTCCTTCGGGGACCCGGGCTGTTCCCAAGGGACTTGGGCTACCGTGAGGGCCGCCGCAGCCAGTCGAGAGGGCCGAGGAACGTGACCGTGGACCGCCCGCACACAGTGAACGTCGCCGGTGTCATCGTCGACGAGCGGGACCGGGCGCTGCTGATCAAGCGCCGGGACAGCAGCACGTGGGAACCGCCGGGCGGGCCGCTGGACCCGGACGAGACGATCCCCGACGCCCTGCGGAGCGAACTCCTGGAGGAGACCGGCGTCAAGATCGCCCTTCCGGCGGCCCTCACCGGCGTCTACAAGGACATGAACGGCCTGACCGTCTCCCTCGTCTTCCGCTGCCGGGCCCTCGACGGTACGCCCGCCACCGGCCCCCGCACCCGGGCCTGGCGCTGGGCGACCCGCGCGGAGGTGCCCGACCTGGCGTCCGAGGCGTACGCGGCGCGCATCCTGGACGCGCTCGACACCGCCGCCCCGCCCGCCGTCCGCGCCCACGACGGCGTACGGCTGCTCTGAGCGGCGTCAGTCGCCCGGCGGGATGAGGCCGGCCAGTTCGGTGGCGACCGCCTGGGCGGCGGGGCTGGTCCAGCGGCGGCGGGCCCGGGTCAGCTGGACCGGGACCGGGGGGATGTCGGGGCCGTGGACCTCGGCCAGGGTGCCCTCGGCCAGCTGGCGTTCGACCGTGGCCCGCGGCAGCAGGGTGAGGCCGAGCCCGGCGGCGACGCAGGAGCGGGCGGCCTCGATGCTGCCGAAGCGGGTGAGCCGGGGCGGCGGGCCGGGGACGGTGCGGAGGGTGCGCACCAGGTGGTCGCTGTACGTGCAGCCCTCCTCGTGGACGAAGAAGTTCTGCCGTGCCAGCTCGGCCCAGCCCACGGTGCGGCCCGCGAGCGGATGGTCCGGGGCGGAGAGGTAGACGAGGGGCTCGCGGCCGAGGCAGGCGGCGCTGAGGTCGGCGTGGTCGACCCGCTGCTCCAGGAGGAGCGCGAGGTCGAGGCGGCCCGCGCGCAGCCCCTCGATGGCGGCGGCGCTGCCCGCCGGGTGGAGGTTGAGTTCGATGCCGGGGTGGCTGCGGGCCAGGGAGGCGATCACGCGGGGCAGCCGGGAGGCGCACAGGGATTCGCCCGCGCCGAGGGCGACCTGACCCTCCGGGGTCCCGTGGGCCCCGGCGACGCCCGCGGCCGCCGCGCGCAGCCGCGCCTCGGCGTCGAGGACGTCCTCGGCCTCGGTGAGCAGCCGCCGCCCGGCGCTGGTGGGGACGGCGCCGGTGGGCATCCGGTCGAACAGGCGGGTGCCCAGCTCCCGTTCCAGGGTGCGGACCTGGACGGTGACCGTGGACTGGGCGAGGTGCAGCTCGGCGGCGGTGGCGGTGAAGCTCCCGGTCCTCGCCAGGGCCGCGAACGTCCGCAGGAGTCTGGTGTCCATCACTGCGCAGCCTATCGAGTTTTTCGATGGCACCCAGCGAAAGGAATCGTTGGACGCGATGACCGTCCGGTGGAAGCGTGGACGCCATGACCGAAGTACTGCGCTACTCCGCCTTCACCACCGACCCTGAAGGCGGCAACCCCGCCGGTGTGGTGCTCGACGCCGGGACCCTCGACGACGCCGCCATGACGGCCATCGCCGCCCGGGTCGGGTACTCCGAGACCGCGTTCCTCACCGCGCACGACGAGACCCGGCGCCGCTACCGGATGCGATTCTTCAGCCCGCGCGCCGAGGTCGCCTTCTGCGGGCACGCCACCGTCGCCACCGCCGTCGCCCTCGCCGAACGCGACGGCCCCGGCGAGCTGGTCTTCGACACGGCGGCGGGCGAGGTCCGGGTGACGACGAGCACGGACGGCGGGGTCCCGAGCGCCACCCTCACCTCCGTGCCCAGCCGGACGCGCCCCGCCGACGAGGACACGGAACTCGCCCCCGCGCTGGCGGCGCTGCGCTGGTCCCCGGACGACCTCGACCCGGCCCTCCCCCCGCACGTCGCGTTCGCGGGCAACGACCACCTCGTCCTCGCCGCCGCCACCCGTGCCCGGCTCGCCGACCTCGCGTACGACTTCGACGCGCTGGAGGAGCTGATGCGGCGGCACGGCTGGACCACCGTGCACCTGGTGCACCGCCCGGACCCGGACCGGCTCGACTTCGACGCCCGTGATCCGTTCCCGGTCGGCGGGGTCGTGGAGGACGCGGCCACCGGCGCCGCGGCCGCCGCCTTCGGCGGGTATCTGCGCGCGACCGGGCGGATCACGGAGGCGTCCAGGATCCGGATCCGGCAGGGCGAGGACATGGGGCGGCCCAGCGAGCTGCTCGTGGACGTCACCCCCGACGACACGCGTGTCCGCGTCACCGGCCACGCGGTGAGGATCCCGGCATGACGACGACGCGTTACTACCAGTTGCCCCGCTTCACCGGCGTGGACGCCCTCCGCCCCGCGACACGCGAGGTGCCCGCCCCCGGGCCGCGCCAGGTGTTGGTCCGGATGCGCGCCTGGTCGCTCAACTACCGCGACCTGATGATCGCTTCGGACACCTACGGACGCGCGCTCACCCCCGGTCTGGTGCCGCTGTCGGACGGCGCGGGCGAGGTGATCGACGCGGGCGCCGAGGTCACCCGGTGGTCCGCCGGGGACCGGGTGGTGGGCATCTTCATGCCGCACTGGATCTCCGGCCCGGCCACCGCGGACAAGACCGCGGGCGCGCTCGGCGGCCCGTCCGACGGCGTCCTCGCCCAATACCTCGTCTTCGACCAGGACACCCTCGTACCCGCCCCCGCCCACCTGGACTTCGCCGAGGCCGCCACCCTCCCCTGCGCCGCCGTGACCGCCTGGAACGCGGTGGTGGCAGGGGGCGGGGCCGCTCCCGGCCAGAGCGTCCTGACGCTCGGCAGCGGCGGCGTCTCGCTCTTCGCGCTGCAATTCGCGGCGCTGAGCGGCGCCCACGTCATCGCCACCTCCAGCAGCGACGCCAAGCTGACCCGCCTGCGCGCCCTCGGCGCGGCCGACGGCATCGACTACGTCCGCACGCCCGAGTGGGGGCAGACGGTGTACGACGCGACCTGCGGCGGCGTGGACCACGTCGTCGAGGTCGGCGGCGCGGGCACCCTGCCCCAGTCCCTCACCGCCGTCCGCACCGGCGGCCGGATCAGCATCATCGGAGTCCTGGCCGACGGCAGCGGGGTCGACCCCATGACGGTCGTACGCAAGGGCGTCACCTTGCAGGGGATGTTCGTGGGCAGCCGGGAGATGTTCGAGGACATGAACCGCGCGCTCGAGCGCCACCGCCTGCGCCCGGTGATCGACCGTGCCTTCCCCTTCGCGGAAACCCCCGCCGCGTACCGCCACTTCGCAAGCCGCGGCCACTTCGGGAAGGTGGTCATCACCGATACGTGACCTCAGTCGTCCTCGTGGCCCCGCCGGTAGATGTTGCCGTCCTCGTTGACGAGCGCGTGCTGGGGTTCGAGGGCCTGGGCCGCGCGCTCCCGCTCCAGCAGCTCGGTCAGGGGCGGGAGCGGGGCCAGGCCGAGGCGTTCGAGCAGTTCGACGCGCATCGCGGGGACGTCGAGTTCGTAGTCCTCGCTCAGCTCCGCCTCCTCGTCGGCGCGCAGGGCCTCGAGCGCCTGCTCGTCCATCGTCCGGCCCTGCCGCTCCCGGTACAGGGCCTCCCCGGCACACGGCAGCGCGATCATCAGGAGCAGCGCATCGCGGAGGGTCGCGCCCATCACCCCGGAGTGGCCCTCGGAGTCGGCGTGGACCACCGGGCGGTCCTCGCCGTCGCCCTCCCCGCAGAGGAAGTACGTACCGCCGCCGTGGTCCTTCGCGATCGGCTCCAGCGGGGCTCCGGAGGCGAGCCACACCGGTTCGATGTGGGTGATGGTGTCGAAGTCGGTGTCGAACTCGAAGGGGTGGCAGGCCAGGATGGCCGCCTCGCGGTCGCCCTTGAGACGGGCGAGAAGTGATCCGGATGTCGTCATGGGCCGGACGCTACAAGGGGGTTCGGACAACGCCCGGCGGGGCTATGTGAGGGCGTGGATCTTCGCTATCAGGCGGTCCAGCAGATGGGCCCGGTCGGCGCCGTTGGGGCGGCAGTCCTCCAGGCGGCGGACGACCTGGGGTGGTACCTCGTCGGGGCCGACGAGGTCCACGGCCTTGTCGAGGGCGCGGATGCCCCAGTACTGGCCGAAGGCGAGCGGTTCGTCGGTGACGGCGTCCGCCAGGGGGCGCAGGGCGGCCGCGTCCGGGACGGCGTAGAGGCGGGCGTAGGCCGCGAGGCGCAGGCCGCCGTCGGGGGAGGCGAGCCAGGCGGCCAGGTCGGGGGCGGCGAGGCGCTGGGTGGCGCGGACGAGGCGGGCGAAGATGCCGTTCATCCGCTGCGTACGGGCCGACCCGGCGCGCATGTCCGCGCGAACCGCCAGGTATTCGGCGGCGAGCCTGCGGACGTCCGCCAGGGCGGCCGGATCGTCGGTGTCACCCGCGCCCACGCCCTCGCCGCCGCCGACGAGCGCGGCGTCGGCCATGGCCTCGGCCGCCTCGATGCGCTGCTCGACGTCCCGGAACTCGACCCTGAGCCCGCCGGGCAGTTCGATGCTGGTGAAGAGTTCGCGCAGCCAGGGAACGACGGCGATGACCAGCAGCGCGACGGTGACGTTGTCGATCTTCAGGTCCGGCGCGACGAGATGGGCGACGGCCACCCCGAGCGCCAGGAGGCTCACCGCCGTTGCGATGAGGTGCCGCCGCCATGACGCGTTCCGCCCGCCCCGTCCGCCCCGTTCACTCATCGGGTCATCTTGTCAGGCCGGATAGGCGTGTGTCTGGGCGGCCTTGAGGGTGGCCCAGACGGTGCGGCCCGGGTGGAGGCCGAGGTCGGCGACGGCGGCGGTGGTGAGGTCGGCGAGCAGGGGCAGTTCGCCGGTGAGGGCGACGCGGATCTGGTCGCCGTGCGACTCCAGGCCGGTGACCTCGGCGCGCCAGGCGTTGCGGGCGCTGGAGTCGGGGCGGTCGCGGTGGAGGGTGACGGCGGCGGGCGGGAAGGCGACGAAGGCCGGGCCGTTGAGGTCGTCGGCGGTGGTGATGGCCGTACCGCTGTCGAGCCGTACCGTGTGGCCCTCGGCGCGCCCCTGGTACAGGTTGAGGCCGACGAGGCTCGCGATGTAGTCCGTACGGGGGCGGCGGGACACCTCGGACGGGGTGCCGTCCTGGACGACGCGCCCGTCCTCGACCACGACGAGCCGGTCGGCGAGCACCATCGCGTCCAGCGGGTCATGGGTGACCAGGACGGCCACGGCCTCGAACTCGGCGAGGTGGCGGCGGAGTCCGGCGCGGACGTCGAGCCGGGTACGGGCGTCCAGCGCGGCCAGCGGCTCGTCCAGCAGCAGCAGCCGGGGGCGTACGGCAAGGGCGCGGGCGAGGGCGACGCGCTGGGCCTGGCCGCCGGAGAGCCGGCGCGGCTTGGCGCCCGCGTGGGCCTCCAGCCCCATCCGGGCCAGGATGTCGGCGGCCTGGGCGCGGGCCTCGGCCTTGGGGACGCCGTGGCAGCGGGGCCCGAAGGCCACGTTGTCGAGGGCGGTGAGGTGCGGGAAGAGCAGATAGTCCTGGAAGACGACGCCGACCGGGCGGGCCTCGGACGGGATCCGCAGCCGCCGCGCCGGATCCTCCAACTCCCGCCCGTCCAGGCGCAGTTCTCCCGAGGTGAGCGGGGTGAGCCCGGCCAGGGCGCGCAGCGCGGTGGTCTTGCCCGCGCCGTTGGGGCCGAGCAGGGCGACCACCTCGCCGGGGGCGGCGGTCAGCCGCAGATCCAGCCGGAAGTCGCCGCGGTCCACGACGAGATGGGCGTCGAGGCCGTCGGTGTCCCGCGCGGTCGCGGGGGTGCGGGTGGTCATGCGGAGGTCCCCATCCAGCGGTCGCGCAGCCCGGCGAGCACCGCGACGGATACGGCGAGCAGCACCAGGCTCAGCGCGATGGCGGCGTCCGGGTCGCTCTGGAGCGCGAGGTACACGGACAGCGGCATGGTCTGGGTGCGGCCCGGGAAGTTGCCCGCGAAGGTGATGGTGGCGCCGAACTCCCCCAGCGCCCGCGCCCACGCGAGCACCGCACCGGCCGCCACGCCGGGTGCGATCATCGGCAGGGTGACGCGCCGGAAGGCGGTGAAGCGGGAGGCGCCGAGGGTGGTGGCGGCCTCCTCGTACCGCGGATCGGCGGCCCGCAGCGTGCCCTCGACGCTGATCACGAGGAACGGCATCGCCACGAACGCCTCCGCCACCACCACCCCCGCCGTGGTGAACGGCAGGGTGACGCCGAAGGCGGAGTCCAGCCAGCGGCCCACGATCCCGTTGCGGCCCAGCGCCAGCAGTAGCGCCACGCCGCCCACCACCGGCGGCAGCACCAGCGGCAGGGTCACCAGGGCGCGCACCACCCGGCGGCCGGGGAAGCGGGCCCGGGCCAGCAGCCAGGCCAGCGGTACGCCCAGCACCAGCGCGACGGCGGTGGCGGCGGTCGCGGTGATCAGCGACAGCCGCAGCGCCTGCCACACCTCGACGCTGGTCAGCTGCTCCGGCAGCGTCCGCCAGGGCGCCCGGACCAGCAGCGCGGCCAGCGGCAGGACGAGGAAGGCGAACCCGGCGAGGGCGGGCAACAGCAGCGGCAGCGGGACACCGGACCGGGTCCGCCGCGGTCGGCCGCGCCGCTGCCGCTCGTCTTCCAGGATCTGCGTGTCCTGCGGGGCGGAAGTGGTCACGGCTTGAGGAAGCCCGCCTTGGTCAGCACCTTCTGGCCCTGCGGGGACTTCACGAGGTCGATGAAGGCGGACGCGGCGCCGGCGTTGGGCCCGCTCTTCAGCGGGGCGATCGGGTAATCGTTGATGGCCTTCTTCGACTCCGGGAACTCCACGCCCTCGACCTTGCCGCCCGCGGCCTTCACATCCGTCGTGTAGACCACGGAGGCGTCGACCTCCTTCAGCTCCACCTTGGTCAGCGCGCCCTTGACGTCCTGCTCGTAGCTGGCCGGGGTGAGCTTCAGGTGCTCCGCGTCCAGCACCTGCTGCGCGGCGGCGCCGCACGGCACCTCCTTGGCGCACAGCGCGACCTTCAGCCCGCCCTTGGTGAGGTCCTCGAAGGTGGTGATCTTCTTCGGGTTGCCGGGGAGGGTGGCGATCTCCAGCTGGTTGCGGACGAACGTCGACGGGGTGCCCTTGGCGTCGCCCGCGTCCGTGACCGTCTTCATGGTCTTGGGGCTGGCGGCGGCGAAGACGTCGGCGGGGGCGCCGCTGGTGATGCTGGCGGCGAGGGCGTCGCTGCCGCCGAAGTTGAACGTCACCTTGGCGCCGGGGTGTTGCTTCTCGAAGGTCTTCTTCAGCTCGGTGAAGCTCTCCTTGAGCGAGGCGGCGGCGAACACCGTGACCGTGCCGGACACCTTCTTCGCGCCGTCCGAGGAGGAACCGGAGTCCTGCTTGGTGTCGTCGGAGCCGCCGGAGGAACAGGCACCGAGCGCCAGCACGGCCACGGTGAGCCCACCCGCCATGCGCAGGGTGCGGCTTCGGCGGGTTGCGGAAGGGGTCGTCACAGGGCTTCTCCCTCGTCGGTGCTCATGGCTTCTCCACGACCACGTTGGTCGACTTGATCACCGCCACCGCGGGAACGCCCGGCTCCAGACCCAGCTCCTCCGCGGATTCCCGGCTGATCATGGACACCACGCGGAACGGCCCCGCCTGGATCTCCACCTGGGCGGACACATCGCCGAGGATCACCTCGGTGACGATGCCCGTGAAGCGGTTGCGGGCCGAGGAGACGCCGCTGCCCTCCCGGTCCGTGCCGCGGCTCAGCTCCCGGGCGAACGCGGCCAGCGCCGGGCCCGGGATGATCCGTCGGCCCTGTTCGTCCCGCTCGGCGGTGAGCCGTCCGCTGTCGACCCAGCGGCGCAGGGTATCGGCGCTGACGCCCATCAGGGCCGCCGCCTCTCCGATCCGGTACGTGTGCATCCGTCCATGATAGATGCGCGTTTGCGAGGTGACACCTGCCCATCAGGTTGCATCAGCACACCCGTGGAGGGCATTGGCTTCGCAGATGCTTGGTGCTCAGTACACGTCGCGGGCGTAGCGCTTGTCGGCGGCGAGCTGCTTGACGTACAGCTCGGCCGCGTCCTCGTCGAGCCCGCCGTGGGCGACGGCGATGTCGCGCAGCGCCCGGTCGACGTCCTTGGCCATCCGGGTGGCGTCCCCGCACACGTAGAAGTGGGCGCCGTCCTGGAGCCAGGACCACAGCCGGGCGCCGTGTTCGCGCATCCGGTCCTGGACGTACACCTTGGCCCGCTGGTCGCGGGAGAAGGCGGTGTCGAGCCGGGTGAGCGTGCCGTGGCGGCGCAGCTGCTCCAGCTCGTCCTCGTAGTAGAAGTCGGTGGCGCGGCGCTGTTCGCCGAAGATCAGCCAGTTGGGGGCGGTCGCGCCGCGCGCCCTGCGCTCCTCCAGGAAGCCGACGAACGGGGCGACGCCGGTGCCGGGGCCGACCATCACCATCGGTGTCGTGGGGTCGGCCGGAGGCCGGAAGGCGGGCGCGCGCTGTACGAAGACGGGCACGGTGCGGTCGGCGGCTGCGTCCGCGAGATGAGTGGACGCGACGCCCTTGCGCAGCGTCCCGCCGCGGCTCTCGTAGCGCACCACGGAGACGGTGAGCCGCACCTCGTGGGGGTGGGCGAGGGGGCTGGAGGAGATGGAGTACAGCCGGGGCTGGAGCCGTTTGAGGACGTCGGCCCACTCCTGGGCGGAGGCGCGCACCGGGTGTTCGGCGAGGACGTCCACGACCTGGCGGCCCCAGGTCCACTGCGCCAGACCGTCCTTGTTGTCCGGGCGCAGCAGCCGCTTGAGGTCGTGGTCATGGGTGCGCTCCAGGATGAAGCGCAGCAGGTCCGGGGTGACCTTCGCGATCTCCAGATGGCGCCCGAGGGCGTCGGCGAGCGGCATCGCGGTCACGTCCGCGCCGGGGGCGGCGGCGACGGCCACCTCGGCGGCCGGGTCGAGGCCGGTGACGGCGAGCCATTCGGCGACCAGGTCGGGGCAGTTCTCGGGCCAGACGCCGAGCGCGTCCCCGGCCTCGTAGGCGAGCGCGCCGTCGCCGGTGTCGAACGCGAACTGCCGCACCTCCTTGGCCGCTCCGGGCAGGCTCAGCAGCCGGTTGCCGGTGAGGCGGGTGGTGAAGGGCGCGGCCTTGGTGGGGCGGCCGGGGACGGCCGGGGCTTTCGGCGCGGGTGCCTTCGGCGCGGGGGCTTGGGGCGCCGGTGCGGGTGCCTCGGGCCCCTCGGTCCCCAGGGCGTCGAGGACGGTGTCCAGCCAGGCCTGCGCGGGCTCGTCGTAGTCCGGTTCGCAGTCGGTGCGGGGGGCGAGGCGTACGGCGCCCAGCTCGTCGAGGCGTTCGTCCAGGCGGCGGCCGTGGCCGCAGAAGTCGTCGTACGTGGAGTCGCCGAGGGCGAGGACGGCGTAGCGGGTGCCGTCCAGGCGGGGCGCGTCGGCGGCGGCCAGGGACTCCCAGAAGCCGTGGCCGTTGTCGGGGGCGTCGCCGTCGCCGAAGGTGCTGGTGATGACGAGGAGGTCGGCGGGGCGGGGGAGGGTGGCGGCGGCGATGCCGTCCATCTCCAGCAGCCGGGCCTGCCGTCCGCTCTCGGCGAGGCGGCGGGCGGTGGCACCGGCGACGTCCTCGGCGTTGCCGGTCTGGGATGCCCACAGGATGACCACCTCGCGGGCGGCCGTCCCGGGCCCGGCGGTGTCCGGGGCTGCAACGGGGACGGCGGCGGCGCTGCCGGGGACGGTGGCGCGCGAGAAGGCCCCGGCGAGGACGCCGTTGACCCACAGGGCGTGGTCGGGCGAGAAGGGCGCGTCCTGGGGCAGGACGGGGACGGCGGTGGCGGCCTGGGCGCCCTGGTTCCCGGACGGGCCGTTCACGGACGGGCCGTTCACGGACGGGCCGGGGAGCCCGGCGAGGAAGCCGCGCAGGTACTGGCGCTCGGGCTCGGTGAGGACCGGCGGGGTCAGATCGCCGACGCCGAACGTCCCGGCGAGCCCCTCGGCCACCGAAGCCTCGCCGGCCGGGGCCGGGCTCGCCGACGGCGCCGACGCGACCTTCGCCAGCGACACCGCGCACACCTTGAACTCCGGCTGGAAGGACACCGGGTCGACCGCGTCATTCGTGACCGCATTGACGCTGAGGTATTCGCCGAACAGGTCGTTCCAGTGGAACGGCGCGAAGCAGTTCCCCGGCCGCACCCGGTCCGTCACCACCGCGGGCAGCACCGCCCGCCCGCGCCGCGAGGCCACCTCCACCGCGTCGCCCTCGCCGACGCCCAGCCGCTCCGCGTCCCGCGGATGCAGCTCGACGAACGGCCCCGGGTTGAGCTTGTTCAGCTTGGCGACCTTGCCGGTCTTGGTGAGCGTGTGCCACTGGTGCTGGACCCGACCCGTGTTGAGGAGATACGGGAAGTCGTCGTCCGGCAGCTCGGCGGCGTCCATGTGCGGGCGGGCGTGGAAGACGGCGCGGCCGCTCGGCGTGGGGAACACCAGCCGGGGCCGGGTGCCGTCCTCGCGTACGGCGAGGGTCTGGCTGACGCCGTCGTTGAGGTAGCGGACCGGGTTGCGGTCGTCGCCACCGTCGGGCGCCGCGGGCCACTGCACCGGGGTCTCACGCAGCCGCCCGTACGTCACGCCGCGCAGGTCGTAGCCGGTCTTCGGGTTCGAGGTGCGCTTGATCTCCTCGAAGACCTCCTCCGCGCTCTCGTAGCCGAAGGCGTCCGCATACCCCATCTCGCAGGCGATCCGGGCGATGATCCGCCAGTCCGGCAGCGCCTCGCCGGGCGGGTCGACCGCCTGCCGGGCGAGGGTGAGATTGCGCTCGGAGTTGATCATCACGCCGTCGGCCTCGGCCCACATGGCGGCGGGCAGCACCACGTCCGCGTACGCGTTGGTCTCGGTCTCGGCGAAGGCGTCCTGGGTGACGACGAACTCGGCCTCCTCCAGGCCCTCGATCACCGTCCGGCGGTTGGCGACCGAGGCGACGGGGTTGGTGCAGATGATCCAGCACGCCTTGATCTCGCCGTCCGCCATGCGCCGGAACATCTCGACGGTGCCCTGCCCGGCCCCGTCCGCCCGCAGCGTGCCGGGCTCGATCCCCCACAGCTCCTCGGTGAACGCCCGGTCCTCCGCGTCCAGCACCGACCGCTGCCCGGGCAGCCCCGGCCCCATGTACCCCATCTCCCGGCCGCCCATGGCGTTGGGCTGGCCGGTGAGCGAGAACGGCCCGCTGCCGGGGCGGCATATCGCACCGGTGGCCAGATGCAGATTGACCAGGGCGTTGGTGTTCCAGGTGCCGTGCGTGGACTGGTTGAGCCCCATCGTCCAGCAGCTCATCCACTCCCCGGACTCCCCGATCCACCGCGCCGCCTCGCGGATGTCGGCCTCCGGGATGCCGGTGATCTCCGCGACCCGGTCCGCCGGATAGTCGTCGAGGAAGGCGGGCATGGCGTCCCAGCCCTCGGTGTGCTCGTCGATGAACTCCTGATCGGTGTACCCACCCTCGACCAGCAGCCGCAGCAGCCCGTTGAGCAGCGCCAGGTCCGTGCCCGGCCGTATCTGAAGAAAGAGATCCGCCTTGGCGGCGGTCGCGGTGCGCCGCGGATCGACCACGATCAGCTTGGCGCCCGCCTTCACCCGGTCCATGAGCCGCAGGTACAGGATCGGATGGCAGTCGGCCATGTTGGAGCCGATGACGAGGAACACCTCGGCGTGCTCGAAGTCCTCGTACGAACCGGGCGGCCCATCGGCCCCCAGCGACAGCTTGTAGCCGCTGCCCGCGCTCGCCATGCACAGCCGTGAGTTGGACTCGATCTGGTTGGTGCCGATGAACCCCTTGGCCAGCTTGTTGGCCAGGTACTGCGCCTCCAGCGTCATCTGCCCCGACACATAGAAGGCGAGCGCGTCCGGCCCGTGCTCGTCCAGGATCGCCCGCAGCCGCCGCGCGGTCGCCGTGATCGCCTCGTCCACCCCGGCCACCGCGGGCTCAGCCCCCCGGTCGTCCCGCGACAGCGCCGTCTCCAGCCGCCCGGGCGCCCCCAGCATCTCCGCGCTGGTCGCCCCCTTGGTGCACAGCCGCCCCGCGTTCGCCGGATGCGCCTTGTCCCCGGACGCCTTCAGCACCGTCCGGCGCCCCTCGGCGTCCCGCCCGACGTCGAGCACGATCCCGCACCCGACCCCGCAGTAGGAGCACACCGTCCGCACCGATCCCGCCACCCCCGCGGCAGGGCCGGTGGGCGCCGACTGTGCCGACCGAGCCGATGCCGTCACGAATGCCCCTTTCACGCTCGCGGTGGGCCTCTCCCACTGCCGCCACCGTAAAAACCCCCGGTTGCGAGCGCGTCACAGCCGCCGATCGCGCGCGATTACGTCCCCTGCACAGTCCCCTCCCGCCGCATGTGAGGGACGGCGGCCCTGGCCGGAAATATTCATTGCCTTAGGCGACTGGTGGTCTATGCAATCAGTTGGGCGTACGGTGGGTCGGCGGGCATCCGCCGCGGGGACAGTGGCGGGAAAAGCCCTGCTGACGGGGGTGTGCCGAGGCCCCGGGGCGCCGGGGCGAGCCGACCGGAGGGAGTGTTCCGCTGATGTGCGGCATTGCCGGGTGGATCGCGTACGACAGGGATCTGACCGCCGAGCGCGAGGTGCTCGACGCGATGACACGGACCATGAGCTGCCGCGGGCCGGACGCGGGTGGGGTGTGGGCGGACACCCATGCGGCGCTGGGGCACCGGCGGCTGGCGGTCATCGACGTCGAGGGCGGGAAGCAGCCCATGGCGGTCGAGCGCGACGGGCGCACGGTGCTGGTGACCACGTACAGCGGGGAGATCTACAACTACCGCGAGCTGCGGGACGAGCTGATCGCCCGCGGGCACGCCTTCCGCACCAGCAGCGACACCGAGGTGGCGCTGCACGCGTATCTGGAGTGGGGCGAGGGGTTCACCGAGCGGCTGAACGGGATGTACGCGTTCGCGCTGTGGGAGCCGCGGGAGCGGCAGTTGCTGCTGGTCCGCGACCGCATGGGGATCAAGCCGCTGTACTACTACCCGACGCCGGACGGGGTGATCTTCGGGTCCGAGCCCAAGGCGATCCTTGCCCATCCGGCGGTGCGCCCCGAGGTGGACGCGGAGGGGCTGGCGGAGCTGCTGGCGTTTACGAAGACGCCCGGGCATGCCGTGTACCGGGGGATGTACGAGGTGCGGCCCGGGCATGTGGTGCGGGTGCGGCCGGAGGGGCTGGCCGAGCGGCGGTACTGGGCGCTGGAGGCCCGGGAGCACACCGATGACCGGGAGACCACGGTGCGCCGGGTGCGGGAGCTGCTGGACGACATCGTGGAACGGCAGCTGATCGCGGACGTACCGCTGTGCACCCTGCTCTCCGGCGGGCTGGACTCCTCGGTGATCACCGCGCTGGCCGCCAAGCGGCTGGGCGCCGCCGGGAAGGGGCCGGTGCGCTCGTTCGCGGTGGACTTCGTGGGCCAGACCGAGAACTTCACGGCGGACGCGCTGCGCGGCACCCCGGACGGTCCGTACGCCCATGCGCTGGCCGAGCACGCGGGCTCGGACCACCAGGACATCGTGCTCGACACCGCCGCCCTGATGGACGAGGCGAACCGCGACGCGGTGCTGACCGCGCGCGATCTGCCGTTCGGCTCCGGGGAGAGCGACACCTCGCTGTATCTGCTGTTCAAGGAGATCCGCAAGCACTCGACGGTCGCCCTGTCCGGTGAGTCCGCGGACGAGGTGTTCGGCGGCTACCGCTGGTTCCACGACGAGGACGCGGTGTGGGGGGACACCTTCCCCTGGATCAGCTCGCTCGGCACGGGCGGCTTCGCCGGCCGGGAATCGGGCGGCAGCGCGGGGCTGCTCCACCGCGATGTCCTCGACCGGATCGACATCGAGGGTTACCGGGACGCCCGCTACCGCGAGGCGCTCGCCGAGGTGCCGCACCTGCCGGGCGAATCGCGCCTGGAGCACCGGATGCGGGAGATCTCGTATCTGCACCTGACCCGCTTCGTGCAGTACCTGCTGGACCGCAAGGACCGCGCGAGCATGGCGGTGGGCCTGGAGGTGCGGGTGCCGTTCTGCGATCACCGGCTGGTGGAGTACGTGTTCAACACGCCTTGGTCGCTGAAGACGTTCGACGGCCGGGAGAAGTCGCTGCTGCGCGCCGCCACGCTGGACGTGCTGCCGGAGTCGGTGGCGCAGCGTGTGAAGAGCCCGTACCCGAGCACCCAGGACACCCGCTACGCGGACGCCCTGCGCGACCGGGTGCGGGCGCTGGCGGCCGACTCCTCCTCCCCGGCGCGGCCACTGATCGACCGGGATGCCGCCGAGCGGGCGGCGAAGGGGACGGGACACGAGTCCCGGCAGAGCATGGAAGTGGCGCTGGGCCTGGACTCCTGGCTGCGGAGGTACGGGGCGGAGCTGACGCTCTGAGCGCCCGCACACGTGACGCCTGATGAGGCGTCAGGCCATTTTCTGATGCCGCGTCATGGCCATTTCTGACGAAACGTCACCCACCACCCGAGGGGCCCGGACCATCACGGTCCGGGCCCCTCGGACACAACACCTCCCGCACTCCTCTATCGTCTCTTGTCAGCCGACTCACAGACGTGAAAGGCTCGGCCCACCCGTGAAGGGGAATCCCCAACTCCGAGTCAGATCTGTGCTGTTGGCTGCCCACCCCGCGGCCCCATGTGAGAGGCTTGCCCCCCGGCGGGGGCGCCACTGTTCGTGAGTGAGGAATGTGCCTCCATGCCCGACCACTCGGCATCCCGGGACGGCGCGTTCGCGCCACCCGGCCAACCGTCCGTCTCCGCAGCGGACACCGACGCCGTCTCCCCGACGGTCCTGCTCAACCTCTACTGGGACGCGGTAGCCGACTACGCGAACCTGTGCACCACCACCCCTGAAGACGGCATGCGGCTGGCCACCGAGGCGTTCCGGCGCGGCATCAGGGCCGCCCGCAACCGCCGGGCCCGATCCTGGGGGCCGCGGCTGCCGTGGCTTCCGCTGCTCCTGACGTCCGTACGCAAGACCGCCGCCGACTGGCACACCCACCGGGACGGCGACCGGCTCGACCCGGAGCTGCGGGTCTGGCTCTCCTCCACCGGTCTCGCCCGCTACGCCGTCCCGCCCCGCGAACAGCCGCTCGCCCTGCGCGGGCTGCGCGACCTGGGGGAACGCGACGGGGCGCTGCTGTGGGAAGTCGAGGTGGAGTCGCAGCCGGTCGAGGCGCTGGCCTGGCAGCTGGGCGGCGACATCGAGTACGCCGCCGAGGAGATCGCCCGGGTGCGGGCCGCCTTCCGGCAGCGCTGCCAGCGCAACCATCTGGACACCCTCACGCACGAGGAGTGCCGCAGCTACGCCAAGCTGCTGGACGCCGCCACCCGTTCGCCCGATGCCCACTCCCCCGCGGACCTGTGGCAGCACCTCGCCCGCTGCCGGAACTGCCGCGAGGCCGCCGCCTGCCTGTATCTGCACGGTGGCGGGCTGCCCAACGCGCTGGCCGGCGGGGTGCTGGGCTGGGGCGGGCCCGGGTACGTGGCGCGGCGGCGAAGAACCGCCGAGCGCACCCCGGGCGCCACCTCCGCGTCGACCGCACCGGCGTCGCACGCCGTCCGCATCCCGTTACGGGACCGCGTCCTGGACAAGGTCGGCGGGCCACTGATGATGGCGCCGCGCCTCCTGCGCCAGAGACTCGGCATCGGCCCGACCGGGCGCAGAAGAGCCACCCACGGTGTGCGCAGGGCCCGTACGGCGACGGTCGCCCTGGCGGTGGTGGCCGTGGTGGCGCTGGCCATGATGGTCGCGTTGACCAGAACCGCCGCGGTGTCCGGCGACGGAACCGAAGAGCAGGCCACCGGCCGGGTGGCCCGCGACACCACCGCCCCGGGTGGCGCCCCCTCGGACACCACACCGGTGGACACCGGGACACCCGGCAGCCCGGGTGGATCCGCCGAGCCGTCCTCCTCCCGCAGCGGCGACGGCGTGGGCGGCAAGACCGGGAAGGACGACCCGGCGGGCGAGGACCGCGACGGGGACAAGGACGGGAAGCGCACGTCCGCGCCCGCCTCGCCCTCCGGCTCGCACGGTTCGGGCCAGGGCCACCGCCCCTCCGACGACTCGCCCCCGAACCCCCCGAAATCCTCCGACAAGCCCAGCTGCACGGCCCGCTACAACGTGGTCACCGAATGGCCCGACGGCTTCAAGGCCGAGGTCACGCTGACCTCCCGCAATGCGCTCGACACCTGGCGGGTCACCTGGGACTTCCCCGACTCCCAGCGCGTCACCCAGATGTGGAACGGCCAATTCACCCAGCGCGGTGCCACGGTGACCACCACCCCGGCCGACTACAACAAGAAGGTCGACGCCGACAAGCCCTTCTCCGTGGGCTTCCTCGGCACCTGGGACAGCCGCAACTCCCCGCCCCGCACCTTCACCCTGAACGGTGAGCGCTGCTCGGCCTGAGCACATGAGCGCCTGAACGACGACACGACGCGGCCCGGGTCTCCGGGCCGCGTCCGGTGTTCCGGGGCGGTCAGCCGACCGGATCGGGACCGACGGGCCCCCGGCCACTTCCCCACCCGGATGGCCGTACGGGACCCCCGACCGTGTTACACGACGGGCGCGGGTGGCATGTAATGGCGCGCATGAGCAGTGTCCTCAGCGGCATCGTGTCCCTGCCCCCGGACACCCCCACGGTCCGGGCGGCCCGGGTGGTGGTGGAGGTGCGCAACGTGACCCGCGCCGATGTGGCCACCTCCGTCGTGGGGGCGCAGGTGCAGACCGATGTGCCGCTGAGCCCGGCCGGCCACATCCCGTTCAGCGTCACGGTCCCCGGCGAGCTGGACCCCGACGACGCCTACGGGCTGCGCGTCCACGTCGATCTGAGCGGTACGGGCTTCCTGGAGCGCGGCGACCTGGTCAGCGCCCGGGTGGACCCGGTCCCCCCGGCCTCCACCGCCGGGCTGATCGCCCCGGTCAGCGAGGTCTGATCACACGGCGTGGTGCGCCAACGCGGCGTGCGGATCGGGGGATCGGTCGGACGGGGCGGGGTCGGCGTGGATGAGGGCGGCGGTCAGCCGGGGAACCGCGTGCAGCAGCGCGTGTTCGGCGTCCACCGCCACCCGGTGGGCCTCCCGTACGCTCAGCTCGCCGCCGACCACGACCGCGACCTCCGCGCGCAGCCGGTGGCCGATCCAGCGCAGCCGCAGTTCGCCGATGTCCCGTACGCCGGGCACGACGCGCACGGCCCGCTCGGCGGCGTCGGTCAGGGCCGGGTCGACGGCGTCCATCACCCGGCGGAACACCTCGCGGGCGGCGTCGCGCAGCACCAGCAGGATCGCGGCGGTGATGGCGAGGCCGACGAGGGGGTCGGCCAGCCGCCAGCCGAGGGCGGCACCGGCCGCGCTCAGCAGGACGGCGAGCGAGGTGAAGCCGTCGGTACGGGCGTGCAGGCCGTCGGCGACGAGCGCGGCCGAGCCGATCTCACGGCCGACGCGGATGCGGTAGCGGGCGACCCATTCGTTGCCGATGAAGCCCACCACGGCCGCGGCGGCGACGGCGGGCAGCTGCTCGATGTCGCGCGGGTGCAGCAGCCGGTCCGTGGCGGTCCAGGCGGCGAACGCGGCGGAGGCCGCGATGGTGAGCACGATCGCGATCCCGGCCAGGTCCTCGGCCCGCCCGTACCCGTAGGTGAAGCGGCGGGTGGCGGCGCGGCGGCCGAGGAGGAAGGCGAGGGCGAGCGGGAGGGCGGTCAGGGCGTCGGCGGCGTTGTGGACGGTGTCGCCGAGCAGCGCGACCGACCCGGAGGCCACCACGACGACGGCTTGCGCGACGGCCGTCGTGCCGAGGACGGCGAGGGAGGTCCACAGGGCGCGCAGGCCGCGGGCGGAGGACTCCAGGGCCTGGTCCACCTTGTCGGCGGTGTCATGGGAGTGGGGCCGCAGCAGATGGCCCGCGCGGTGGCGCCACCGGGCGGCGCGGCCGTGGGGGTGCCCGTGGTCATGGCCGTGGGTGTGGGTGTGCTCGTGGTCGTGCCCGTGCTCATGCCCGTGCTCATGCCCGTGCTTATGCCCGTGGGTGTGCCCGTGCCGGTCGTCCATGGCAGCATCCGCCTCCCTCGTTCCGCGTCTCGGGACTGGACACGGTCCGTCCCCGCCACCCATTATGTGCGTATGAGCGCACGCATGCACCTATCAGATGCGCACGATGCGCATCCGCGCACCCCGAGCACCGAGCAGTTCGCGCGCGCCGCCGAGGTGCTGGGCCTGCTCGCCGACCGCACCCGGCTGGCGCTGCTGCACACCCTCGCCTCGGGCGAGGCCGATGTGACGGCGCTGACCGCCGTCTGCGGGGCGGCCCGCCCCGCCGTCAGCCAGCACCTGGCCAAGCTGCGGCTGGCCGGGGTCGTCACCTCGCGCAAGGACGGCCGCCGGGTCGTCTACGCCCTCCGGGACGGGCACCTGGCCCGGCTGGTCACCGAGGCGCTGAGCCACGCCGACCACGAGCTGTCGGGCCTCCCCCGGCACGACTGACCGCACGATCGACCACACGACCGGGCGCGCCGATGACGTGAATGACGTGATTGCCGCACTACCCGTTCAGCCCCGGCAGGCCCACTGGTTACGATCTGGCGCGATGGGCAGAGGGCGGGGCGGAGACGACGGCATACGGAAGCGCACGGTGCGAGCCACCGCGCGCTCCGCGCTCAGACGTGTCGTACCGCTCCTCGCCGCGGTGCTGTGGGTGGCGCCGTCGTGCGTCCACTCCGGCGGCGACCACCCGCCGATATCCGTGGGCTGCCAACACCGTCTCGCAGCCGAACCGCAGCTCGAACGGCCGCCCCCGGGGCGGGCCCCGGCCGCCCCCATCGCTCAGTTCCACACCGCACCCATCGCCCCGGCCCCCGGGGAGGACGCGACGACCCCGGGCGGCGGCAGCGACGACTGCGTGGCCGGTCCCCGCGGCGGGAACCCCGCCCTGGTGCCCGCCCCCGTTCCGCCGCCCGCCCTCGTCGGTTTCCGGCCGCCGGACGGCCCACGGGCCACGGACTCCGTACGGGCGCCGCCCGACACACACGTCCACGCCCTCGGCCTCCATCAGCTCCAAGTACTCCGCACCTAGGCCGATCGCCGACCTCCGCCATCACTTCACTCATTCAGTGCGACAGTGCGAGAACTGCGAGGACTGGGACAGCCATGGCTTCCAAGGCATCGAAGACGAAGGGCGCGGCCGAGCGCCGCGCGAAGATAGAGGAGCTGCGCCGCGCGGAGAAGGCCCGCGAGCGCCGGTACCGGATCATCACCATCACCTCCTGCACGGTGATCGTCGCCGGGCTGGCCGTCGGCGGCTTCTTCCTGGTCGACGCGGGCAACAAGAAGGAGGAGAAGGCCGCGAAGGTCTCCTCCTCGGTCGTGAAGACCGGTGAGTTCAAGGGCATGAAGACCTGGAAGAACCTGGGCCGCACCCATGTGGGCGGCACGGTGAAGTACGCGATGTCGCCGCCCGTCGGCGGAAACCACAACCAGGTCTGGCAGAACTGCGACGGCGACGTCTACACCAAGCCGCTGACCAAGGAGAACGCCGTGCACTCGCTGGAGCACGGCGCGGTGTGGGTGACCTACAGCGACAAGGCGTCCAAGGAGGACGTCGCCACCCTCAAGGCCCGGGTGGAGAAGACCAAGTACTCGCTGATGAGCCCCTACGAGGACCAGGACGCACCGATCGTCCTCAACGCGTGGGGCAACCAGCTGGAGATACAGAAGGCCTCGGACCCGCGGGTGGCCGCGTTCTTCAAGAAGTTCGTCCAGGGCAAGCAGACGCCGGAGCCGAACGCCTACTGCACCAACGGGAAGTCCTCGTGACGGACGGGACCACAGCCGTCGGCCGCGCGACACGGCAGCCGCTGGTGGCGGGAATCACCGCCGCCCTCGCGGTGCTGACGCTGGTGGCGGTGGGGGTGGTGTGGCTGATGAGCGACCGCTCGGAGGGCACGACCGGAAACGGCACCCCGAAGGACACCTCCGCCGAGGCCGGTTTCGCCCGCGACATGTCCACCCACCACCAGCAGGCGGTGGAGATGTCGCTCATCGTGCGCGACCGCACCGGCGACGAGGACGTGCGGCGGCTGGCGTTCGACATCCTCACCGCGCAGGCCACCGAGCGCGGGATCCTCCAGGGCTGGCTGGACCGGTGGGGTCTCGACCGGGCGTCCGAGGACGCGCCGATGACGTGGATGAAACACGGCTCGGACGGCATGGAGGGCATGGAGGGCATGGACCACGCCTACAAGCCGCACGACGGCTCGCTCATGCCGGGCATGGCCACCAACACCGAGCTGGACACGCTGCGCAAGGCCAAGGGCAAGGCGGCCGAGGTGCTCTACCTGAAGCTGATGACCGCCCACCACAAGGGCGGTGTCGCGATGGCGCAGGGCGCGGTCGACCTGGTCACGGACCCGCCCGAGAAGCGGCTGGCCAGGACGATGGTGCAGGCCCAGCAGTCGGAGATCCAGCTGATGGCCGACATGCTGAAGGAGCGCGGCGCGAGCTCCTGAACACCCCCGGCGAGGCACCCCGGTGACGCCCCCGGCCCGGCTCACGGGCCGGGGGCCTCGTTCTCCCTGCGGAACACCCCCGCCCGCGCCGCCTGGTAGACCGCCTCGGCGCTGGTCCGCACCAGTCGGGCGTCGATGGGCCCGCGCAGGATGAGCACCCGGTAGTAGAAGGGGGCGGCCAGCGCGGCGATGACGTCCTTGGCGTCGGTGTCCGCGGGCAGTTCACCCCGGTCGATCGCGTGCCGCACGATCGGGGCCCTCTCGTCGATCCGGCCGACGAAGGTGTCGCGGAGGATCTCCTCGCCCCGTGGATCGTAGGCGGCGGCCGCCACCAGCCCCTGGATGAGGTTGCGATTGCGCAGCGCGTTGTTGAAGTCGCCGATGGACCGGGCGAGTTCGTGCAGATCCCGCCGGAAGTCGCCCGAGTCGGGGGTGGAGAGCGTCGAGCTGCGCTCGGCCAGCAGATCGACGACGACCCCCTCCACCGTCCGCCAGCGCCGCCGGATGGTCGACACGTGCACCCCGGAGCGCTCGGCGAGCTTGTCGAGGGTGAGTGCGCTGAACGATTCGGCGCCGAGTGCGTCGTAGGCGGCGGCCAGCACGGCGGCGCGGGTCCGTGCCGTACGCCCGCCGGGGCGCGCCGAGCCGTGGGGGGGTCGCGCGTTCATGGATGGTGAGCCGCCATGTCTCCTGTGCCGCGGAAGGGGGTCCGTAACGGGCCGACCCTACGTCCCGCCCAAACCCGCGCGCACGAGATCTTCACTACTTCCGGCCGCTACCGGCCGGTACTCCATTGCGTGACGTGCCCACGTCCGGATACGGTGACGCCCCCAGCTTAACGCGCGCCCGTGAGCATTAAGGGCGAGCCTTTCGAGTGAGCGTGCTGGACCTTCCGTACGCGGGGAGGGAAGGTCCAGCGCGCTTGCGGCCCCTCAGTCCCCCGGCGCCGAGCGCTCCACGATGCGGATCATCTGACCCTCAGTCAGCGCGGGTTCGGCGATGGGATGGGCGGCACCGGCCCGCAGGCCGTCGAGGAAGAACGCCAGACAGCGCCGCCAGGCCCGCGGCGCCGTGTCCATGGACTCCCGGATCACCTGGGACATCGCCCAGACCAGAACGGCGAGATCCTGCGGTTCGAAGTCGGCGCGCAGCCCGCCGCCCTCCTTGGCGCGTTCGATGATCCGCTCGGTGTGCCGGAGGCACTCCCGGGACGCCTCGTTCAGCTCGACCGCGGCGGGGAAGCGCCGGGCGACCGCGTCGTTGAGCCCGCGGTCCTCGGCCTGGAGGGCGAACAGCCCCTCGACGTAGCCGGTGAACCCGTCCCAGGGGCTGGGGTCTTCGAGCGCGGCGGTGGCGATGCGCTCCAGGGCGGCGAGCCGCTCCGGGAAGATCGCGTCGAAGAGCGCCTCCCGGGTGGGGAAGTGGTTGTAGAGCGTGCCGATGCTGACACCGGCCCGGCGGGCCACCTCCTCCAGCGGGGCTTCGAGTCCGCGTTCCCCGAACACCACGGTGGCGGCGCGCAGCAGTTTGTCGCGGTTGCGCGCGGCGTCGGCCCGCAGGGGCCTGGATCCGGCTGTCATGGCGGCCATCCTACAAAAGTCGAGGCTTCCCTCACGTTCCGTGCTACCGTCCCGAAGAGTAAGTTGAGATAACCCTCAACTTGTCTTCGACGTGCTTCGGAAAGGACGTCCTCATGTCCGCATCACCCCGCGGGACCGCCGTCGTCATCGGAGTCGGACCCGGCCTCGGCATGTCCATCGCCCATCGCTTCGGCCGCGAGGGCTACACCGTGGCCCTGGTGTCCCGCAGCGGGGCGCGGCATGCCGGATACCTGGAGGAGCTGGCCGCGGCGGGCATCGAGGCCGGGTCCTTCCCGGCCGACGTGCGCGATGCGAACGGTCTGCGGTCCGCCCTGGACGCCGTCGCCGAGCGGTACGGAACCATCGACGTCGTCTACTACGGCCCCGCCGCGGCCGATGCGGACGCCTGGCCCACCACGATCACCGAGGCCGACTCGGAGAGCGTCCGCACGGGGATGAGCTGGATGTACCCGGCCGTCGACGTGGTCCAGCAGGTGCTGCCCGGCATGGTCGAACGCGGCGGCGGGGGGCTGCTGTTCGCGACCGGTCTCAGCGCGGTGCTGCCGATGCCCGCCCTCGGCAACCTGGCGGTCCTCTCGGCCGCGCTGCGCAATTACGCCCTCACGCTGAACGCGGCCCTGGCCGATCAGGGGGTCTACGCGGGGGCGCTCGTCATCGGCGGGGCCGTCGAGCGCGGCGACATCTACCGCGTGGTGACGACCCGGCCGGAGCAGTTCGGGGACGTGAAGGACATGTCGCTCGACCCCGACGACATCGCCGGCACCGCGTGGGCCCTGTTCTCCGAACGCGACCGGGCCGAGGCGGTCTTCAACGCCCTGCACTGAGCCGACGGCCGCGCGGCGCCCCGTCCTGAGCCGACAGCGGCGCGGCGACGCGGACAGCCGACGGCCCCGGCGGGCTCACGTGCGCACCGCCGGGGCCTCAGGGGGTGTCAGCGGGCGAACGCCGGGGTGAACTCGACCGGGATGGACGACACGCCGCGCATCATCAGCGAGGAGCGCCACTGGAGTTCCTCCGGGGTGACCGCCAGGCTCACGTCCGGGAGGCGGTCGATCAGGACCTCGATCGCGGCCATGGCGATGTTCTCGGCCAGCTCGCGGGCGACCTGGGGGCAGCCGTGGGTGCCGTGGCTGAAGGCCATGTGCGCCTGGTTGCCCGCCGCCCCGGCGCGGAAGTCCGGGCGTACGTCGGGGTCGGCGTTGGCCGCGGCGAGGCCCAGCATCATGCAGTCGCCCTTCCGGATGTGGCGACCGGCGAACATGGTGTCCTCGGAGGCCCAGCGGCCGACCCAGTTGGGGACCGGGGTGGCCTCCCACAGCACCTCGTTGAGCGCCTGGCCCACGCTGCGCCGCCCGCCGGCCATGGTGACCGCGAACCGCTCGTCGGTGAGCATGAGCCGCAGCGCGTTGCCGATCAGGTCGGTGGTGGGCTGGTGGGCCGCGTAGACGTTGCCCAGGAGGTCGTTGAGGATCTCCTCGTCGTTGAGGCCCGCCGGGTGGAACGCCAGCACCGAGGCGATGTTGGTGGCGCCGGGGTTGGAGCGGGCGTTCTCCAGCAGCGCCACCATCCGGTTCAGCAGGTTCTGGTGCGCCTCCGGGCCGCCGTTCCCGCTGACCAGGTCGACCGTCTCCTGCACGATCTCGGGGGAGTCGTCCAGGCCGTACATGCGGTTCAGCACCCGCAGCGGGATCTGGCTGGCGTACTCGGCCATCAGATCGGCGCGGCCGCTGCCCGCGAAGACGTCGATCAGCGAGTCCGCGACGCGCTCGCACTGCGCCCGCAGTTCGGACGGGTCCACGGACTCCATGCTGTCGATGATCGCCTCGGACCGCCGCTCGTGATCGGCGCCCTCGGAGAACAGCATCGTCGGCCGGTAGGCGACGAACGTCATCAGCTCCCAGTCGGGCGGGACCCGGTCCCAGGAGTGCCAGCGGCGTGAGTCGCGGGCGAACAGGTTGGGGTCCGTGGTGACGCGGAGCAGCTCCCGGTAGCCGAGCACCATCCAGACGGGGATGTCCGGTTCGAGCAGCACGGGCACGACGGGGCCGTGCTCGCGGCGGAGCGTGCGGTACAGCTCGTCCGGATCGCCGCGGAGCAGATCCATGTCGAGCCGCACCGCGTCGGGCTGCTCCGGCCAGCCCAGCAGGGGCGGTGCGGCGGGGGCGAAGGGGTCCTCGAGCGGGGGCATGGGGTCCGGGGTGGTCACGCGGTGGTCTCCCGGGCGGCGGAGGAGGTGGACAGGGAGTAGAGGTGGCGGGCCAGCGCGACCAGCACGGCCTTGCTGGATTCGCGGTCACGGGCGTCGCAGTCGATCACGGGGACGTCCGAGGGCAGATCGAGCGCGTCCCGGACCTCCTCCAGGGTGTGCTGCGGTTCGGTGAAGTTGTTGCGGGCCACGATGAACGGCGTCCCGTGGTACTCGAGACGGTCGATGGCGTACCAGGAGTCGGCGAGCCGGTTGGTGTCCACCAGGACGACCGCGCCCAGGGTGCCGGCGAAGAGCCGGTCCCACAGGAACCAGAAACGTTCCTGTCCGGGCGCGCCGAACAGATAGAGCACCATCTGCTCGTCCAGGCTGATGCGCCCGAAGTCGAAGGCGACCGTGGTGGTCGTCTTCGACTGGACGAAGGAGGCGTCGTCGATCCCGACGCCCGCCTGGGTCATCGTCTCCTCGGTGCTGAGCGGACGGATCTCGCTCACCGACTGGACCATCGTCGTCTTGCCCACGCCGAAGCCGCCGACGACGACGATCTTGAGGCCATCGCTCGCGCTCGCCCGCAGCGGTGCCCGGACGTCGGCGCGGTCAGAGGTTCTGGAGTGCAACGAGCACCTTCTTCAGTGTCTCGGGCTCGGGCAGCCCTCCGTTGTCGGGGCGGGCCGCATGCGGATGGCGCGCGGTGATCTTGCCGGTGTCGAGCAGGTCGCACAGCAGGATCTTGACCACGCTGACGGGCATTCCCAGGTACGAGGAGATCTCCACGACCGCCATGGGCCGCCGGCACATCCGAAGGATCTTGACGTGCTCGGACTGCATGCCGAGTGACGGTTCGGATTCGCTGACGATGAGCGTGACCATGTCGAACACGCTCTCGTCGGCACGGCTGCGGCCACCGGTGACGGTGTACAGCCGGTCAGGGTCCTCGCTGTCGAGCGGCCCTCGGATCATGCGTTCGTCCCGCCGCCACGGCCACCGTTCGCGAAGGTACGGGGCGCCGCCCGCAGATGGTCGCCGATCTGCTCGACCATTTCGTTCATGTTGTGCCCGATGATGCCGACATCGGCCTCGTCGTGCGCCACGACGGCCAGATGGGCGCCCTCACCGGCCTCGACGATGAACAGAATTCCCCCGTGGAACTCCGTCATGGACTGCCGTACGCCGCCGCTGCCGTCCCCGAACTCGATCGACGCGCCGTGGGAGAGGCTCTGGATACCCGAGGCGATGGCCGCCAGCTGGTCGGCCTGGTCCACGGAGAGCCCGGACGTGAGGCAGAGCTTGAGACCGTCCCGGGACAGCACCAGCGCGTGCCGGGCCCCCGGCGTCTTCTCCAGCAGGTTCTCCAACAGCCAGTCCAAGCTGCGGTCTGTGGTGTTCATCGGCGTTCCTATCATCACGGCTGGTCGTTCTCTGCGGACTCAGCTGACTCGGCGGTCTCGGCGGACGGCGTGGGCCCGGTGGCTTCTGCGGGCGCCGCCGAGGTGGTGTTACGCCCGTCGGTACCGCCGGTGGGGCAGCCGCGCGTGGCGTCACGGAAGGCACCGAAGCGGGCTCCGGCGTCGGTACGCGGAGGCTTCGGCTTGGCGTCGGGCGCGGGGCGCGGCGTGGCCCGGGTGGCGGCGGCGAGGGTCTCACCGCGGCGCCGCTTGGGCAGCCCGTTGATGCGCGGCTCCGCCGGGGTGTCGGCGCCGGAGGGGCCGTCGGACGCTCCGGAGGGGCCGGGGGTGCCGGAGGGCTCCGCGGCGGGCGTCGGCGCCGCCGGGGT
>NZ_RIBZ01000076.1:0-579 GCF_003721215.1 Streptomyces botrytidirepellens | reverse complement strand
GGCGGTCACGGCGAAGACCAGGGTGCGGCCGCGCGTATAGCCACCGGCGCGGGCGGCGACCAGCAGCAGCTGCGCACTGTGGCGCTCGCGGTGCCGGGCCGGGCGCTGTCCCGGGTGCTGGGTCTCGACCGTGAGCCCGATGGCCGCGACGCGGCGGACTGGGCGGGCGGCGGCCGCGCGGGCGGTGTCCAGGCCCGGCTTCGGGACGGCGGCTGGCGGCTGTACGGGCAGGTGGATCAGGTGCTCGACGNCGGGCGGTGTCCAGGCCCGGCTTCGGGACGGCGGCTGGCGGCTGTACGGGCAGGTGGATCAGGTGCTCGACGGCCACAGTGCGCAGCTGCTGCTGGTCGCCGCCCGCGCCGGTGGCTATACGCGCGGCCGCACCCTGGTCTTCGCCGTGACCGCCGAGGCGGCCGGGCTGGCCCGCACCCGGCTGACGGCGCTGGACGAGACCCGGCCGCAGGCCCGTATCGAACTGCGGGATGTCCCGGCCGAGCTGCTGGGCGAGGACGGCGCGGACGTCGCGGGCGCGCTGGCCGGGCTGGGCGGCCCGGCGGCGGCCGTCCTCGCGGCCGAGGC
>NZ_RIBZ01000086.1:0-30319 GCF_003721215.1 Streptomyces botrytidirepellens | reverse complement strand
GGCGCCCTCGGGCGCCGGGGGCCGGCGGCTGTCCAAGCGATCACTGGCGCGTGAGGGACCCGAACGTGCCAACCGTCCCGCTATCCCTCAGGAAACCCTGGCAGGCCGCGTCAGCCGATGTTGCGCTTGAGAATCTTCCCTGTGGACGTCATGGGCAGGGCGTCGACGTATTCGACGATGCGTGGATACTTGTAAGCGGCCAGGTGATCTTTGGCCCAGGCCCGGAGCTCGGCTTCGGTCGTGGGATCGTTGGTGTTCTTGACGACGACGGCCTTGATCTCCTCTCCGTAGGATTCGTGGGGGACGCCGATGACCGCGACGAGGGAGACGGCCGGGTGCTCCATGAGCAGTTCCTCGATCTCGCGCGGATAGACGTTGAAGCCGCCACGGATGATCACGTCTTTCGACCGGTCGACGATGTAGTAGAAGCCGTCTGCGTCCTTGCGGGCCAGGTCTCCGGACCGGAACCAGCCGTCGCGGATCGCTTCGGCGGTGGCTTGGGGGCGCTTGTAGTAGCCCTTCATGATGTTGTGCCCCTTGATGGCGATCTCACCGATGGTGTCGGGGCCGTCCTTGGCGTCGGACCAGTCGTCGTTGATGAGCTTCATCTCGACGCCGGGGATGGGCACGCCGATGGAGCCGACGCGTGGTTCCTGGCCGGGGACGGAGAAGGCCGCGGCCGGCGCGGTCTCGGACAGGCCGTAGCCTTCGAGGATCGTGATGCCGAAACGTTCCTTGAACAGACGGTGGATCTCGCGTGGGAGTGCTGATCCGCCGGCGACGGCGACGCGGAGGTTGGCCGCGAGGGCGGTGACGTCGACAGAATCGCCGAGCGCGCCGAGCAGCGCCCCGTACATGGTGGGGACGCCGGCGAAGGATGTCACCTGCTCCTTGAACATCAGGTGGAGTGCTGTGGCGGCGTTGAAGCGGGGCAGCATCACGAGGGTGCCGGCGGAGCCGAGGCAGACGTTTTGGACCACGGTCTGGCCGAAGGAGTGGAACAGTGGCAGTACACACAGGCAGGTGTCGGGCCGGCCGGCGGTGACTCCCAACAGTTCTCCGCTGACCAGAGCATTGTCGCGCATGTTGCGGTGGCGCATTTCGGCGCCCTTGGGCCGTCCGGTGGTGCCGGAGGTGTAGAGGAGGACAGCCGTGTCGTCCTCATCGGTGCGCACCGTGTCGAAGGTGGGCGGTTGGGCGTCCCAGGGCAGGTCGGCGGTGGGGTCGACAATGAACAGATCGAGGCCGGGGGCGTCGGCCACGGCTTGGCGTGCGGCGTTGCCGATGGGCGACTCGGGGGTGCCCTCGAACGCGAAGTAGGCTTTTGTATCGGAGTCGTCGAGGTGGTAAGCGATCTCTCGCGCCTTGAGCATCACGTTCAGCGGCACCACCGTGGCACCCGCCTTGAGGATGCCGTAGTAGATCACGGGGAAGTACGGCAGGTTCGGCATCGACAGGGCCACCTTGTCGCCGTTGCGAATGCCTGTCGAGACCAGCAGATTGGCCACCTGGTTGGCTGCGGCATCGAGCTGGGCGTAGGACAGGCGGGTCCCGTCGAAGACGATTGCGGTGCGCTCCGGATACCGGGTGACAGAAAATTCCAGCAGGCTCGCGAGGTTGTATCGGACCACGACGGAACCTCCGGTTCATGACGGGTGCTCGTAGCGGGCTGAGGGCTTCTCCTGAGGAGGTTGATCAGCTTAGCGGCCACCTGTTGAGGCAGTTCGGCTCCGAGGAGGTGCGACCGCACGTCGAGTTGGCCGTAACTCGACCATGGATTGTCCTGGGCATTCAGAGCCCTCTGGCGCGCACCCGGTCCCCGCACCTGGCCCGCACATCGGTTTGCGGTTCGAAACGTTCTCAGCGGATCTCTGGCGCACGCCGTGCTGCGGCCCACTGCCGAGGCATGCCCAAGGAGGGCGGGGCGTCTTCCTGGTCTCCCCTCAATATCCGCGATGTCAGATGCCGACGAGGTCGCAAAATGACCCAAAACCATCCCTTTTGGGTGGCGCGTCCCCGCGTCGGTTGCTAGCGGATTTCGGCCATCCGGCGAGGACTAGGGGATCTGCTATTTCTTCCATGGTAGGTGCGGCTGCTGGGTCGTCCAGTAGCGGAATGAAACATGCGAACGGTAAAGTTCATGGGTACGGAAGTTGTATGGGTGGTGAACGGGGTTGACCGTCGGGCTGTGTGTGATTGCAAATCAGTTCATGAGGGAGTCCTGGCGTGTGGACCCATCGCGGGCATCCCTTTTTTGCTCTCTCTTTGGTCTGCGTCTGCCGAGATAGGGTGAGTTGCCCTTTAGGGTAGATGCAGATCGCAGTAATTGCTTTGATGTGCTGTGGCAGTACGGGGGTGGTCCGTTGTCCTGTCTTCCGGTATCGGCGACGGGATTTGTGCTGTAAGGATAGGCAGGAGGTCCCCGTGTACTTGGTCGAACGAGGCGCGGAATTGGCGGGAATCGCCCACTTGTTGAAATCGAGCGCGGCGGGCCGTGGCGAGTTCGTTGTCGTCAGCGGCCCGGCCGGGTGTGGTAAGTCAGCTCTGCTGGCCGCTTCGTCGGACCTTGCCCGGGCGCGAGATATGAGAGTCCTGTTCGTCGGCCGCGGGGCCGGATTCGGCGGGCATACGAGGGTCGACGTGGTGGGTGCGGTCAGGGGGCTGGTGGAAGAGGCCACCGGGGACTCGTCTGCGAGAGAACTCGGAGAACTGGCTCAGCAAATGCTGAATCTCGCGAGTTCGGCGCCGATACTGCTGGTGGTGGACGATGCCCATTTGGTCGACCGGGATTCGTTCACGCTGCTTCGGGAGGTGGGCTGCCGGGTCAAGGATGCCCCTCTCAGCGTGCTGGTGTCCAACCCCAGGAACACAACTCCCTGGCAGAATTTCAAGGAGCCCGCCCCCCTGCTCCACCGGGTGAGAAAACGGAGAATCAGCACCGGGCCGTTGACCCGGGCAGGCGTCACTGACCTGGCGCGATTACGGCTGGGCGTCGAGCCGACGGCAACCCTGGTCGACGAGCTTATCGCCGTGGCAGGTGGAAACCCCTTCCTCACGCAAGCCATTCTCGATGATGGCGCAGCCGCACGCGGAGCGGACCGGAACGTACCGGTCTTCGGATCGGCGTTCACCCATGCCGTGCTCTCGTGGCTTCGTGTCCCGGCCTGTGCGCAGTTGGTCGAGGTCGTGCAGGCGATGGCCGTATTCGGTACCTCATGCAGCCTGGAACGGTTGAGTCACACGGTCGATGTGGAGCCAAAGAGGCTGCGCGACATACTCGACGGTCTGATCGCAAGCGGTGTGGTGTCGAGCCAGTTGGTGCTGCATCCGCGCATCCAAGAGGTTCTTCTCAAGTCGGCGGACTACACCACGCTGTTTCAATTGCGATCGCGCGCAGCCGAAGTGCTTTACGACGACGGTGAGCCCGCGGAAGACATCGCCCGGCAACTCCTCATGAACGGATCGGCCCCGCAGCCCTGGGCGGTGAGCATTCTGCGGGAGGCCGCCGAGCATGCGGCACTGTCCAACCGGTACGAGGACGCAATCATGCTCCTGCGATTCGCCTCGCGCTGGTGCGCTGACGATGGCACGCGGACGGAGATCAACGCCAAACTGGTGGACATCGGCTGGTGGCTGGAGCCATCGGCTGTCTCGCGTCGGCTCAGGTCTCTGCTGGAAAGCGCGCGTAATGGCTGCCTGTCCAGTCGGTGGCTGGCGCGACTCGCGAGACGACTCGCCTGGCTGGGCAGCGCCGACGAGGCCGACGAGGTGCTCGGTCTGTCTCTTGCCTCGATGAACGAAACTTCTGACAACTGGATCGAACTGGCCATCAGCGATTTCTGGATCTCCCATCTCTTCCCCGGGATGACGCGCGCCACCTCTCGCCGGGGCTCCGAGATGCCCCCCGAGATGTTCGTGGGCGGATACCCCTGGTTGTCCAGCGCCCGGGAGCTGCCTGCTCTGCTCGTCGCGGGGAAGCAGGACACCGTGCGGCTACGGGCGGAAGAGATCCTGCAACGGTGTCGTCCCAATCCCACGAATCTGGAAGCGGTACAGGTCGCGCTGTTCTCCCTGTTGGCGGCCGAGCGCCATGGTCCCGACAGATCCTGGCTCGCGGGGCTCGCGTCGGAGCCCGGCGACGAGACCAGCCCGCCGCGATGGCGCTCGATGCTGTGCGTGGCGGACGGAGTCGTCTCCTTGTGGCGGGGTGAACTATCGGATGCGGTGCGTTCCGTGGAGCGAGCCCTGGGGCAGCTCGACATACAGCACTGGGGGGCGCTCATGGGACTGCCCCGCGGCGTGATGCTCCTGGCGATGACCGAACAAGGCAGGCATCGGGAGGTGGCTGACGAACTGTTGCGGCCGATGCCGCCCTCCTTCGCCCGGAGCCCGTACGGACTGGTCTATTTGCGGGCGCGCGGCCGTCACCATCTCGCGACCGGCGGCCTGCAAGCCGCGCTCGCAGACTTCCGTAGTTGCGGTCACATCCTTGGCTCGTGGGGCATGGAACTGCCCGGTCTGGTGCCGTGGCGGCTGGATGTGTCCCAGACACTGCTGCTGCTCGGGGAAAGGGATGAGGCGCGACTCCTGGCGGAGGAGCATCTCGATCTCTTCCCCGCGACACCGTCACGCACCCGTGGCATAGCCCTGCGCCTGCGTGCGATGGCCTCGCCGCTGGGTCGCAGGGCAGCCGGCCTCCGCGAAGCGGTCACGGAGCTCGAACGAAGCGGCGACGCGCTCGAACTGGCCCGCACTCTCGGCGCCTTGGCGCAGACGTATCAGCAGACCGGCGAACTGGCCTACGGCCGGAAAACGCTGGGCAGGGCGGAAAAGCTCGCCCGGCGCCTGGGCTGCGGCTGGGCGCTGAGGGAAATCTCCGCGGCCGCCGCATCGAGCAGGACACCGTCCGACCTGGTGTCGCATCACATCGAATCAGGCCGTACGCCGACGCCGACTCCATCGCTTACGAGTACGTCCTCGTCCTGGGGAGCGACGTACCCGGACCTTTCTGCGGCCGAAGGGAAGGTCGCCGATCTGGCGGCGCAGGGCTTCACCAATCGGGAGATTGCCGACGCGCTCTATGTGACGGTCAGCACCGTGGAGCAACATCTGACGCACATCTACCGAAAGCTGAACATCCGTGGCCGTGCCCAACTGGCTGGTCTGGTGGGCAGCATGTGACCGGCCGGTCCCGCCCCTGGACACCTGTCTGAGCCGGGGGCCCCGACCGCAGTTCCGCTACCGGGCCGTTGCGGGGACGAGTTGACGGTGCGCGGTGTGCTTGCGCGCAGACCGGTGACATCAGGTGGGGTGCTTTAGGGGGATGGCTGGGGTGTGGGTGAGGTCTCCTGGCTGTTTGTATCTCGGCGTGATCCATGAGGTGTGAACGCGGCCGTCACGACCGCGTGTCCCGACCTTCGAGCCTGGCCGGGAGGCGCCGCAGCGTGGGGGCATCGTCCTGGCCACCGTGCATTGGCCGTCCACGACCGACCGTCCGGTAGCGCGGTGTCGCGCGTCGTTTTCCTTCAACTCGCAAGGAGTATCTGTTGTGAATGCTGTGGCAACGGTGGACTCCCTTCACGTCAAGGCGACCGAGCTCACAGGTCTGCTCGACTTCGGTTCACCTGACTACCTCGAGGGCCTGGAGGTGGTGCTCTCCTCCCTCGACAAGGACGCCGGCCTGACTCCGGCGGGCGTGGAGCAGGCCCGCTCCGAACTGACCGAGATCCTCGTCAGCCGCCTGCTCAGCGAGGACGGCTGGAAGAAGTACCCGGAGCACGCCGAGGTCCGTATCGAGCGGCCGGTCTTCATCACCGGTATGCCGCGCACAGCGACGACCGCGCTGCACCGGCTGCTCACCGCTGACCCTGCCCATCAGGGCCTGCCGATGTGGCTGGGCATCGCACCGCAGCCACGGCCGCTCCGGTCACAGTGGGCCGCCAACCCGCACTTCCAGCAGATCGACAAGGACATCCGCGACTTCGTCGACGCCCGCCCCGGCTATCTGGGACTTCACAACACCTCGGCCGCGGAGCCGGATGAATGCTGGCTTCTGCTTCGCCAGTCGCTGACCTCGTTCTTCTTCGAGTTCAGTTGCTACGTCCCCACCTACTCCAAGTGGCTGGCCGGCCGGGACCTGCGTCCCTCCTACCAGCGTCACCGCCGCAACCTGCAACTGATCGGGTTGACCCGGCCCGGTCGCCGCTGGGTGCTCAAGGACCCCGGACACGCATTCGGCATCGACGCCCTGCTCGATACCTATCCCGACGCGCTGGTGATCCAGACACACCGGGACCCGGCCACGGTCGTCCCCTCCCTGTGCAGCCTTATCGACAAGCACACCAGCGGCGCGTCCACCGTCTACCGCGGTGAACTGCTCGGCCGGGCCGCGCTGGACCTGACGCACCGCGGGCTGTCCGCGTTCACCGAGGCCCGGCGCAGGCACGATGCGCATCGCTTCTACGACGTGTGGTTCGACGACTTCGCCGCCGACCCGATCAGTGTTGTCGAGGACATCTACGCCCGTCTCGATGCCCCGCTGACCGACGAAACACGCGCGAGGATGGTCGAACTGCAGTTGAAGGACGACAAGAGGCGCTCGCACACGTACGAAGCGGCCGACTTCGGTCTGAGCTCCGAGCTGATCAACGAACGGTTCGGTGCGCTGCAATGACCCCGCACCTCTCCGTCAAACCCCTGCCGGCTATGTGAGACGAGGAAGCGTTATGACACTGCCCCTGACGGCCTCCGCCCTGAACGAGTGGGGTTTCACGGAGTGGATGCGGGCCAGCAAGGCCAATCAGGAAGCCTACGACGACATATCGGTCCTCGACGATGCCAGCGACGCGGTCGTGACCGTCGACGGCCGCAAAATGGTGAACTTCGCGAGCATCGGCTTCCTGGGATGGCAGCACGATCCCGCAGTGCTGCGCGCGTTCACCGACGCCGCACACTCCTACGGCCTCGTCACCGGGGGCTCCCGGATCACCCAGGGCGTCAACAAGCCGCACCGCGAGGTCGAGTCGCTGTTGTGCGAGATCACCGGAAGGCAGCGCGCGCTGACCTTCGCGTCCGGCCTCCTCGCCAACGTCGGCTTCGTCCATGCGATGACCACGCGGTTCTCGTTCAACCAGCAGTCCGGCATGGACAACACCGACTCGGTTCTCGTGCTGGACCGGGACTGCCACTGGAGCGTGTGGAAGGCCGCCGAGAAGCTCAAGCGAAACCAGAACCTCTTCACCTTCCGCCACAACGACATGGCGGACCTGCGCAGGGTGCTGGGTGAGGTCCGCGGCCGCAAGGTGGTCGTCTGCTTCGAAACCGTGTACTCCGCCGACGGCTCCATGGCCCCGGTCGCCGAGATCGCCGACCTGTGCGAGGAGTTCGGCGCACTCAGCTTCGCCGACGATGCCAACGGCTTCATGGTGTACGGCAATGGAGAGCCCCGGTTCGCCGACGAGTACGAGGCACTGCGCCGGGTGACCTTCCTGATGGTGTCGTTCTCCAAGGCCGTCGGCCTCGAGGGGGGCGCGCTGATGGGGCCTGCCGACGCCATCGAGGCGTTCGAGTACATGTCGGGCACGTCGATGTTCACCGCTGCGATCCAACCGCCCACCGCTGCCGCGATCGCCCATGTGCTGCGCAGGATGACCGCTGACCGATCGGCGATCAGTCGCTATCTCGACCGGGTCGACGCACTGCGTGCCCAGTTGACGGCCATTGGCTGCGTCATCAGCCCAACCCCCACCTATGTCACCTCGATCCACGTCGGCGACGACGAGATCGCCGAGACGCTGCGGCTGCAGTTCGCCGAGCGCGGGTATTTGGTCCCGGTCTTCCGCTACCCGGCGGTCAAGAAGAACAACGCCGTGATCAGGCTGCTGCTCAACGACAGGCTGTCCCAGGACCATCTGGACGGCTTCGTCGAGACGCTGGCCGAGCTCAAGCGCGAGCACGGATTCTGAGCGATGGTCCCCGACACCCCACCAACCGGACTGAACAGGCCGCTCGCGCTGGTCACCGGCTGTTCCAGCGGCATTGGTCTGCGTACGGTACCCGCGCTGGTACGCAGGGGTTTCCACGTGGTGGCCACGATGCGTGACGCGGAGCGCCGGGCGCGGCCGGGGGAACTGACAGGTGAGCACGTGACCGTGCTGCCACTGGACATCCGCAGCGCAGAATCGGTCCGCGGGTGCGTCGGCACGGTGCTCGACATGGCTGGGCGGATCGACGTCCTGGTCAACAACGCCGGGATCGCGCCACCCAACTTCGCCGAGGAAGCTCCCTTGTCGCAGTGGCGAGAGGTGTTCGAGACCAACGTGTTCGGCCACGTGTCCGTGACCAACGCGGTGCTGCCCTCGATGCGCGCGGCCGGACGCGGCCGGGTGGTGATGGTGTCCAGCCTCAGCGGCCGGGTGCCGACCCCGCTGCTGGGTGTGTACTGCGCGTCCAAGTTCGCCATCGAGGGCTATGCGGAGACACTGCGGCTGGAACTGCGCAGCACCGGTGTCCGGGTGGCGCTGGTCGAACCGGGGGCGTTCCGCACCGGCATCTGGGACTCCCCGATGCTGGCCGCGGACTTCCCGCAATCCTCCGACTACGCCCGCGACTTCGCGCGGTTGCGGGCGTTCTACACCGACTACATCGCCCACCACCTCGGCAACCCGGACCGGGTCGCCAAGGCGGTGGCGCGAGTGGCCACCGGGCGCACCAGCCGGTTGCGGCACCCGGTCGGCGCCGACGCGTGGACGCAGATCGCCCTTCGCGCGGTGCTGCCGTGGGCCGCGTACGAGCGTGTGGCCAGGGCGCTGGTCGGACTCGGGGGCTAGCCATGGGGTTCACTACGGAGTCCGGAGGTAGTGCGGTGAGAGCACGAGCGCGGCTCGACACACTGATCGGCCTGCGGTTTGTGGCGTCGTTGATGGTCTTCCTCAGCCACACCGTGAACAGGGGGGTCTTCACCAGCGCGGAGGCGAACTCCACGCTGAAGAACGTGTTCAACGAGCCTGCGATCGGCTCGGTGATGTTCTTCTTCATGCTCAGCGGGTTCGTGCTGACATGGTCGGCGCGGGAGAAGGACACCGTCGGGGGCTTCCTCCGCCGCAGGTTCGTCTCGATCTACCCTGGCTATCTGGTGTGCTGGCTGGCGGGCATCGGCGTCATGCTGGTGATCGGCCAGGCCGTCACCGCCGGGGCGACGCTGCCGAGCCTGCTGCTGCTCAATGCCTGGGTCCCGGTGCCGCAGGTGGTGGCCGCCACCGACCCACCGACGTGGGCGTTGTCCTGTGAACTGCTTTTCTACCTGTGCTTCCCCTGGTTGAACGCGATGATCGCGCGGGTCCGTCCGCAACGCCTGTGGGCGCTGGCGGGTGTGCTGGCCGCCGGGGTCATCGTGGCGCCGCTCGTCGCACAGCCGTTGCCGGATGGCCAGCAGTCCCCGTGGGACGCCCTTCCGTGGTTGGCGAGCTGGTTCGTCTACGCGCTGCCGCCGGTGCGCATGCTGGACTTCGTGCTGGGCATGGTGATGGCCCGCATCGTCATGACGGGGCGGTGGATCGGCCTGCGCCTCGGCCACGCGGTGGTGATACTGCTTGTGGGGTGGGCGCTCTCCTTCGTCCTGCCCGGCCTGTACAGCTGGGGCCCGCCGGTGGTCATCCCCATGGCACTGCTGATCGCGGCTGCCGCCGCCAATGACACGCAGGGCCGTGGCTCACTACTGCGCACGCGCTTGTTCATCCGGATGGGCCGCATCTCCTACTCCCGTTACCTGGTGCACTACCTGCTGATCGAGATCGTGTTCTTCCTGCTGGCGGGCCGGAAGTTCGGCTGGGTCGAGGGGCTGGTGTTCATCGTGGCCCTGTTCGCTGTCAACGAGGCGGTCTCGTGGCTGCTGCGTACGACGGTGATCAACCCGGTGAACCGGCGCTGGCTGAGGCCGCGGACACAGATGAGGGAAGCCGTCGGGTGACAGATGCCGCCGCCACGGGCGTCATATCGCTCAGCGCGGCTGGTTCTCGGCGGGCGGGGGCTTGGGGTGCTTTAGGGGGGCCCTTGGGGTGTCGACCCGGGATTCCTGGCTGCTTGCATCTCAGCCTGATCAACGCGGTGTGAGCGTGTTGGCACGACCGCAGCACATCGCGTCCTGCCACGGCAGTCATCCTGACCACCGTCCGACCGTCCACTTCGGAGGGCATCATGCCGGCGATCCGGCTCAGCGCGCTCGGCGACAGTTTCGTGGAAGGCAGGGGGGACCCCGGCCCGGCCGGGGCCTGGTACGGATGGGTACCGCGACTGGCCGAACTGCTGGGCGTGCCGGGGGAGCGGGTGCGGAACCTCGGCACGCACCAGGCGACCACCCAGCAGGTCGTCGACGACCAACTTCCCCGGGCCCTGGCCAACAAGCCGCCGGTCATCGGTGTGATCGTCGGAGTCAACGACCTGGTGAGCGACTTCGACCCGGACCGGTTCCGGGACAACCTGGCCACCATCTTCGGCCGGCTGACCGGGATGGACACCGTGGTGTTCACCGCGACCTACGCGGACATCCCGGCCAACCTGCCGGTACCCGAGTCGTTCCGTGCGCTCCTGCGCGAGCGGTTCGCCATGGCCAACGAGATGCTGGGCGCGATCACCGCGGACACCGGCACGCTGTGTTTGGACGTCACCACCGTTGCTGAGTGGTCACGGCCTGAGATGTGGTCGGCGGACGGTCTGCATCCCAGCCCACGTGGCCACCAGTGGTTCGCCGAATCGGTTGCCGGCCTGCTCGAGCGTGCCACCGGCGATGCCGTGCCGGCGATGATGTGAGGAAGGAACAACGTGAGCGAGCAGCACAGGCGACTGGACCGGCGGCTGGCCGACTCCCCGATCGCCATCGTCGGCATGTCCAGCTTGTTTCCGATGGCTCGCAACCACCGGGAGTACTGGCAGAACATCGTCGACGGAGTGGACTGCACCAGCGAGGTGCCGGAGTCCCGGTGGCGGCTGGACGACTACTACGACCCCGATCCTGAAGCACCGGACAAGACCTACTCACGTCGCGGCGCCTTTTTGCCGGACGTGGAGTTCGACCCGCTCGAGTTCGGTATACCGCCCAACCAGTTGGACGTGACCAGCACGATGCAGACGCTCAGCCTCGGCGTCGCCCGTGACCTCCTGCGCGATGCCGGCACGGATGGCTCCGACTGGTACGACCCGGCACGCACCGGCGTCGTGCTCGGCGTGACCGGCCCGGTGCCGTTGATGCACCCGCTCGCGGCCCGGCTGTCCACACCGGTGCTCAAGGAGGTGGTGCGCGCTGCGGGCCTGACCGCGTCGGACGCCGAGGAGATCGCTCACCGGTACGTGCGGGCATTCGCACCATGGGAGGAGAACTCCTTTCCCGGGTTCCTCGCCAATGTGGTGGCCGGCCGGGTGGCCAACCGTCTTGACCTGGGTGGGCTGAACGCCACGGTCGACGCGGCCTGCGCCGCCTCGCTGGCTGCGTTGCGGACGGCCATCGCCGAGTTGGTGGATGGCCGGGCCGATATGATGATCACCGGCGGAGTGGACACCGAGAACACGATCTTCGTGTACCTGTCCTTCGGCAAGGTCGGTGCCCTGTCCAAAACCGACCGGATCAGCCCCTTCTCGGACGATGCGGATGGCACGCTGCTCGGCGAGGGCATCGGCATGGTGGCGCTGCGCCGCTTGGCGGATGCCGAGCGGGACGGAAACCGGATCTACGCCGTGATCCGTGGCCTCGGTTCGTCCAGCGACGGGCGGGCCAAGAGCATCTACGCTCCACGTGCCGAGGGGCAGCGTGCCGCGCTGGACCGCGCCTACGAGGACGCGGAGTGTTCGCCCGCTTCGGTGGCCTTGTTCGAGGCGCATGCCACCGGCACCGCGGTCGGGGACCGCACTGAGCTGATAGCACTGCGCGAACTGCTGGACGACAACGAGGCCGAGCGGCACACCGCCGCCCTGGGCAGCGTCAAATCGCAGATCGGCCACACCAAGGGTGCGGCAGGCACGGCCAGTCTGATGAAGCTCGCGCTAGCCCTGTACCACAAGAACTTGCCGCCCACCATCAACGTGGAGCGGCCCAACAGCGGCGTCGACTTCGACTCGGCGCCGTTTTACATCAACGTCAAGAACCGCCCGTGGATCAGCGATCCGCGTCGCCCGGTGCGCCGCGCCGCGGCCTCCGCGATGGGTTTCGGCGGCACGAATTTCCATGTGGTGCTCGAAGAGCACAACACCGACCGGTCCATGGTGCGCAACCTGCACCGCACCGCGCGAGCGCACGTGTGGCACGCGCCCGATCCTGTCGCCCTGCTGGAACTGCTGAACGCGGCCACCCCGCCGGCCGACGGTGGCCCGGTGCCCGCCGAGCATGCCCGGGTCGGCTTTGTCGCCACCGACGAGGAAACCGCAACCCAGCTCCGGGCCAGGGCCGCCGAGCGGATCGCCGCAGACCCGGATGCCGAGCAGTGGTCGGACCCGCACGGCGTGTACTACCGGCGCCGGGCCATGGCTGACATCCGTGTCGGCGCGCTGTTCGCCGGGCAGGGCAGTCAGTACCTGGACATGGGGCTGGAAGCCGCTTTGAACGTGCCCACGGTGGCGGCCGCGTTCGACGAGGCGAACATGAGCTTCACCGGTGCCCGGCCGGGTCTGGCCACAGCGGTGTTCCCGCCACCGGTCTTCGACGCGGGACTGCGCAGGGCCCAGGAGGCGACGCTGCACCGCACCGAGTACGCCCAGCCGGCGATCGGTGCCCTGTCCGTGGGCCAGTTCCGCTTTCTGCACGAACTCGGCCTGCGCGCGCACGGCTTCGCCGGGCACAGTTTCGGTGAGCTGACCGCGTTGTGGGCTTCCGGTGCGGTGTCCGCCGCGGACTACTTCCGGCTGGCGGTGGCGCGCGGCACGGCCATGGCGCCGACCGGAGACACCGTGGACGCCGGTGCGATGGTGGCGGTCGCCGCGAGCCGGGAGCGGGTCGAGAAGATCCTGGCGGACATCTCCGATGCGGTCATCTGCAATCACAATGCCCCCGAGCAGGTGGTCGTCGGTGGCGGCACCGCAGCGATGGACACGGTGTTGGCCGCGTGCGCGGAACGACGGATCAGCGCACGCCGGCTGAAGGTGTCGGCAGCCTTCCACACCCGGTACGTCCGCCATGCGGTGGACCGCTTCCGCACCACACTCGAAACCGTGCGGATCGGCGGGCCCCGGGCCCCGGTGTACGCGAACAGTCCGGGCGCCCGCTACGGCACCGACCCGGTGGCGAATGCGGAAACCCTGGCCCGCCAACTGCTGTGGCCGGTCGAGTTCATGTCCTCCGTGCGTGCCATGCACGCCGATGGTGTCACGACGTTCGTCGAGTTCGGACCCAAGCAGATCCTCACCGGCCTGGTGCGCAGCATTCTGCCCGAAGCCGATGTGGTCGCCATCCCCACCGACACCGGCCCGCTCGGCGACTCCGACGTCGCCCTCAAGCAGGCCGCGGTGCAGTTGGTGGTGCTGGGGGTCGAGCTGACCGGGATCAACCGCTACGACGCATCACCGGCTGTCGAGGCGAAACCGGCGGGCATGACCATCACCCTGTCGGCACCCGAATACGTCCCGCCGGCCAGGCAGGCCGCCTACCGGGCGGGCCTTACCGACGGGTTCCGAGCTGCCTTGCCGGCGCCGGAACGGGGGGCGGCGTCCGTGGCCACGTCCGTTCCGACGCCGGAATCCGTCAGCGCTGCCCGCTCGCGCCGTGTTCAGGAGGAAACAACGATGACCGCGCATCCACAGCCTGCGCACCGGGCCGGGGACGATCCGGCCGCGCAGCACCTGGCCTTGCACACCCGCTACCTGGAGAGCCAGTTGCAGGTGGCCGAGACACTCGTCGGACTGGTCACCGAACGCGGCCTGAACGATCCGCGACTGCCGCAGCTCGCCGAATCGGTGAAGGACCAGAGCGTGGCGATCGGCCAGGCGCACGCTCGGGCCACCGAGGTGCTGGCCCGGCTGGCCGAGCTGGAGGTGGGCGCGGCACCGGCGAGCGGGTTACCGGCCGCGATCGCGCCGGCTGCCCCGGTGGCTCTGCCGCCTGCCGCGGTGCCCGCACCCACGGCCGCGGTTGCTCCGGACCCTCCCGCTCATGTTGCCCCGAGTGCGGTTTCGGCCGCCCCGTCCGAGACGGCCGTCGGCGCTGGTGTTTCGGCCGGCTCGGTGCGAGGGGTTCTGGTGGACGCGGTTGCCGAGATGACCGGCTATCCGGCCGACCTGGTCGAGCCCGGCATGGACCTGGAGGCCGACCTCGGTGTTGATTCGATCAAACGGGTGCAGGTGCTCGGCGTGGTACAGGAACACTTCCCGGACCTGCCCACCATTGGACCGGAGCAGCTCGGCGAGTTACGCACGATCGATCAGGTGGTCGGCTTCCTGATGGGCGAGGCAGGTGGTGTCGACCCAAAAGAGCTGTCGCCGACCGCTGAGCCGATCGCGGCGGTTGGTGACGGTTCCCTCAAGCGGTATCGCGTCGACTTGGTCGACCTGCCTCCCATCGACCGGCTGGAACAGCCGTTTCCGGCCGAGCCGGTCGCGGTAGTGGCCGATCACGGCGGGGCGGACGCCGTCGCCCTGGCCGCGGGTCTGACGCGGCACGGCTGGACGGTCCGCCGCGTCGATCTGTCGGCACAGCCCGACGTTGACGCACTGGAACGGGCATGCGCCGAGGCGACCGCCGACCCGATACACCTCGCCCTCGCGATACTCGACGCCGAGCCGGATCCGGCAGCCGCAGAACGTCGGTTGACCGAAACCATCGTGCTCGCCAAGCACGCCCAGCGCGGGCTGCGTGCCGCGGGTGGGCCGCGCGCCGCGTTCGTCACGCTGACGCGCCTGGACGGCGGGCTCGGCCTGCTCGGCGAAGCAGAGCCGGAGGCGGCGCTGATCGGCGGTGCCGGTGGAGTGGTCAAGACACTGGCGGTGGAGGCGCCGGAGTTGTTCTGCCGGGCGGTGGACCTTCACCCCGAGATCGACCCGGACGCCGCCCTCACCGCTCTGCTGGCCGAACTGCACGACGCGGCCGGGGACACCACCGAGGTCGGCATCGACCGCGCGGGTGTCCGCCGCACCGTGACACCTGGCCGCCACTCGTACCCTGCCGCATCGTCCACCGTGGACGTCCGGGGGACGCTGAAGCCGTCGGTGACGGCCGATGATGTCTTCGTGGCGGTCGGCGGCGGGCGCGGGATCACCGCACGGTGCGTCGCCGCGCTCGCCGAGTACTGTCCGGCCCAGTTCGTGCTGCTCGGCAAGACCGCCCTGACCGAGGAGCCGGGCTGGGCGACCGGTGTGGCCGACGCCGACCTCAGGGCCGCCGTCATCGCCGAGCTACGGGCCGACGGGAACCGGCCGAGTCCGCGGGATATCGACAGAAGACACGCCGAGCTGCTGGCCCAGAGGGAGATCCGGGCCACCCTCGCCCGGATCGAAGCGGCCGGCGCCACGGCGAGTTACCACACCGTGGATGTCACGGATGCCGAAGCAGTGCATGCCGCCCTGGCCGATCGTCGCGTCACCGGCATCGTGCACGGTGCCGGGGTGCTGGCCGACGCCTTGCTGGCCGACAAGACCGCCGCGCAAGTCCAGCGGGTGTGCGCACCGAAGCTGCGTGGACTGGCCGCGGTACTCGCTGCCGTGGATACCGCCGAGCTGCGTCATCTGGTGCTGTTCACCTCGGTCGCCGGACTGTTCGGCAATGCCGGGCAGGCCGACTACGCGGCGGCGAACGAGGCGCTGTGCCGGTTCGCGGCGAGCTGGCGGCACCGCCACCCCGGCCGGCACGTGGTCGCGATCAACTGGGGTGCGTGGGACGGCGGTATGGTCGGCCCCGAGCTGCGCGAGCTGTTCACCGCGCGCGGCGTTCGCCTGCTGGACCCGGCGATGGGTGCCCGGGCCTTCGTCGAACAGTTCACCGCCGACCACGTGGCGCAGACCCAGGTACTGATCGGGGAAGACATATCGCCGGCCGGTGACCGGCCAAGCACCGCGCGCCCCCTGGTCGCGTACCGCGATCTTGGCGGCCTGGAGCGGGATCCGGTGATTCGCGATCACCGCATCGGCCCGCACGAGGTACTGCCGGCCACCTTCGGTCTCGGCTGGCTGATCAATGTGGCCGAACGCGCACATCCCGGCCTGCGCGTGGTACGGGCGCGAGAATTCCAGGTGTACAAGGGAATCGTGTTCGACGGTGGTCAAGCACGCGATCACCACGTGGAGCTGACCGATTGCCAGGCCATCGGGGACCGGGTGATCGTGCGGGCCACGGTGCGCGGTGACGCCGGCCGTGCGGTGCCCACCTCGCACTACGCGGCCACCCTGGAACTGGCCGCTCGACCGGATGCCGCCCCCAGCCGACGACTACGCCCGCCCGGTGCCGGGGCAGGTGACGCACTGCCCATCTACACCGGTGCCATCCAGTTCCACGGCCCGCACCTGCAGGGCATGCGGCAGATCCTGGAGTTCACCGACGAGCGCCTCGTGGTGCGGTGCCGGTTGCGGGACCTCACGGTCGCGGGCGGATCGTTCGCCGGCCGGTCGCACAGTCCGGTGCTGGCAGACGTCATGCTTCAGGGGCCGTCAGTGCTCGGCAGCCGGGTGCTCGGTCAAGCCTGCCTGCCGCTGGGTATCGAGAGCGCGGACTACTACGCACCGCTCCCTGACGACCGGGACTTCGTGCTGGTCGTCGACGAGCTGCGCCGCTCCACCACCGGGATCACGGTGACCGCCACGGCCACGGACGAGTCCGGTCGGGTACTGGTGCGTTTCACCGGGGCCGAGTACGTGGCCACACCGGCCATGGCGGCCAAATTCGCTGAATCGGTGGCGCACTGGCAAGCCCGGCTGGGACCGGTGGAACACCCGGCCGGCAGTACGAAAACGGAGACCCTGGGGTGAGCCATACGGACCTGGACTTCGTGGGGGAGCCATTCGACGCGCTCGCCCTGACCGACCCGGCCCCATCTGGCCCGCACCCGGTTCCGGCGGCGCTGAACGTCTCATTGGCCGGTCCGGTCTCCGACGCCGGGACAGCGGGGCTCAGGGCGGTGGTGCGCGAGCTGCGCACCACGGCAGCTCGGGCGCATGAGCAGGCAATACGCGCGCATGCCGCGCTGCAGCGCAAGGCACTGCTGAATGGCGGCACGGCCCGGATCGAACGCGCACCGGTCCCGGTGACCAGCGAGGCACGGTTCAAGCCACTGGCTCGTACCGCCGTAGGAGCCCTGGACGCCACCGCGCTGGCGGCCCTGGCCGTGGGCGACATCGCGGGCGTGTTCGGTACGCAGTACCGTCAGGATGGGGCGAATCCGGATATCCGGACCAGTGGCACGCTGCTGACCTCGGTGACCGGCATGTCCTTGCACGGCGGGCCGTACGGACGCGGTCGACTGGCCGCGCGCGCCGTGGGTGCCATCGACCGCGACGTGGTGGTGGACGCGGTCGTCCAAGCGGCCGAGGTGTTCGCGCTGTATCTCGGTTTGCACTTGTGTTTCGCCGACGCCACCCTGGTGCGCGGGATTCCATGGCTGCCGGCCGAACCGGTGCGGGTCGAGTTCGACCAGGAGCTTTCGGCAGAGCACAAGGCCGTGGACCTGGTGGTGGATGTGTCCGCCGTGGATCTGGTACCCCGCCCGTTCCTGCGGGTGGATGCCGAGCTGCTGGTGGGCGGCGTGGCGGTGGGCCGGGTCGCCGGTGTCACCGTCGCGGTGTGCGAGAAGCCCGGCGTGTCGATCGGTCCGGAACACGGCGGGAAGCCGGCCCGCTGGCTGGGCCGGCTCGGCCGGTTCGGCGACCGCGCGATGCTGGGCGAGTTCCACCTGGCCCAGCTTTGCCGTGGCGATCACGGCATCGCGCTCGGTCCGGAGTTCGCGCACTACAGCTCCATCAAGTCCACCCGGCCGCCGGACCGCGGACTGCTGCTGGTAGACCGCATCATGGACATGACCGGGGAACGCGGGATCCTGAGCCGCGGTTCGCACCGCACCGAATACGACTCGCCGGCCGACTCCTGGTACTACGAGGAAACGGCGAACGCGTCCATGCCCAACTGCGTCCATATGGAGAGCTCCCTGCAGGCCGCGCTGATACTCGGCTACTTCCTCGGACCCACACTGTCCGCTTCGGACGCCGCGGTCAGTCTCCGCAATCTCGGTGGCACCGCCACCGTGCTGCGCGAGGTGGATCTGCGCGACAAGACCATCGTCCAGGACTCCGACCTGCTGTCCACATCGCCGGTGCCCGGTGCGACGCTGCAGACCTTCGCCTACACGGCGTGCGTGGACGGAGAGCCGTTCTACTCCGGTGAGACGCTGTTCGGGTACTTCAGCGACGCGGCGATGGCCAACCAGACCGGCCTGGACGCCGGTCGGCATGTGCCGACCTGGTGGGATGCACAACGGTCGCGGCCGGCCACCCGGACCATCGACATCGTCGCCCGCCGAGCCGATCCGGCCGCCCGGCTGGTGTCTCGCGGTCATCTGGCCCTGCTGGACGCGGTGCAGGTGGTGGACGGCGGGGGGGAATTCGGCCTCGGCTATCTGCGAGCGGTGCAACCCATAGACCCCGAACACTGGGTGTTCACCAGGCATTTCCGGTACGACCCGGTGATCCCCGGTTCGTTCGGTGTCGAGGCGGTCGTGCACGCCATGCAGGAATGGCTGCTGGACAGTGGGCTGGGCGACGACCTGCGCGACCCCGGCTTTGTGCTACCGGTCGGCCTGCCGTTCACCTGGAAGTACCGGGGCCAGTTCCTGCCGACGGACGGACAGTACGTGTTGGAGGTCCACATCAAGAGCGTGGAACACCGGCCCGGCCGGGTGCGGGCGGTCGGCGACGCCAGCATGTGGAAACCAGGCCTGCGGATCTACGAGCTCACCGATATCGCGGTGGAACTGCGTGAGGAAGGAGCACGGCCGTGGTGACCCCCATACCGACGCGTCCGGCCGGCGACCCGGACTCGGTGCGCGCAGCACTGTCCACCCTGGATCAGCCGCTTTTCGTGGTGCGCTGCGACACGGGGATCGCCGTGACCAATGATGCCGCCCAGGCCCGCACCGCGCAGGTACTCGCCGCGGTGCCACCGTGCCGGCCCGAGTCGCTGGGGGACGACGAGTTCCGCCATGACCACGGGGTGCGGCTGGCCTATCAGGCCGGCGCCATGGCCAACGGCATCTCCTCGGCGCGGATGGTGGTGTCACTGGCCCGGTCGGGGGTATTGGCCTCGTTCGGCGCTGCGGGGCTGCTTCCCGACCAGGTGGCCGAAGCGCTGGCCGCGATCCGGAGGGACGCGCCGGGTATGCCATTCGCCTGCAACCTGATCCACAGCCCGAGCGAACCCGCCCTGGAACAGGCCACCGTCGAGCTGTGCCTACGGCACGAGGTGCGGTGCGTCGAGGCATCGGCCTTCGTGCGGCTCACCCCGGCCGTGGTGCGCTACCGGGTCGCGGGCCTGTCCCTGCACGGCGGGCGCGTGGTCGCGGCCAACAAGGTGATTGCCAAGGTGTCCCGTGCCGAGATCGCGGAGCTTTTCCTGCGGCCGGCGCCGGAGCGGATGGTGCGGGAGCTGGTCGCCGAGGGCGCGGTCACCGCGGAACAAGCCGAACTCGCCCGCCGGGTGCCGATGGCCGACGACATCACCGCAGAGGCCGACTCCGGCGGGCACACCGACCGCCGCGCGCTGGTCGTCCTGATCCCCGAGCTGGTCGCGCTGCGCGACCGGATCCAGCGCGAACTCGGCTACCCGCGACAGGTGCGGGTCGGCGCGGCAGGCGGCATCGGCACGCCATCCGCGGCCTTCGCGGCATTCGCCCTCGGCGCCGCGTACGTGGTGACGGGATCGATCAACCAGGCCAGCGTGGAGGCCTCGCAGTCCGACACCACCAAGCAGTTACTGGCCGACGCGAGGAGCACGGACTGCGAGATGGCGCCATCGGCCGACATGTTCGAGATGGGCGCCCAGGTGCAAGTGCTCAAACGTGGCACGATGTTCGCCGCGAGGGCCAAAAAGCTGTACGAGATATACACCGGTCATGCCGGTATCGACACGATCCCGGCGGCCGAGCGGGAGGCGCTGGAAGACCGTACCTTCCGGCGATCACTCGACGACATCTGGTCGGACTGCGTCGGCTACTTCCGCGACCGCGACCCGCGCCAGATCGACCGGGCCGAACACGACCCCAAGCGCAAGATGGCGCTGATATTCCGCTGGTATCTCGGGCTTTCCTCGGCATGGAGCATCGCGGGGGAGCCGGGACGGCTGACTGACTACCAGGTGTGGTGCGGGCCGGCGATGGGCTCGTTCAACACCTGGGTCGCCGGGTCGTACCTCGCCCCGGTGCGCAACCGGTTCGTCGCCGACCTGTCCACCCATCTGATGCGGGGGGCCGCCGTGACGGGCCGAGTCGCCCAGTTGCGCGTCGCAGGCGTGCGGTTGCCCGCCGCCGCCTGCACCTACCTGCCCACGCCCTTGGAGAAAGGGACGTGACTGAAACGTCGACATGTTGTGGTTTCTAGGGTGAACAGGGGGGTGTTAGGGGCTTGCGGCTGGGGATCACCCCAACCGTAGGTTTACCCGTGGGTTTCCGCTGCGGACGACTGCGCGATGCCCAGGCGAGTAGGCGGACGTCACCCAGGTATGTGAACAGCGGGCCGTTCGAGAAGGTCTGAACAGCACCGACCGGAAAAGTCTTGCACCATCTACGAGGAGCGCACCTGCCATGAACGAGATGCCACCGGTCCAGGGGCTGCCGACTCACCGGAGCTGCCCATACGACCCGCCGGATGACTACACTCGGTTACGCGCAGAGAGGCCGGTCGTCCCGATCGTCTACCCCGATGGCAACCAGGGGTGGCTGCTCAGCCGGTACGAGGATGTCAAGACCCTGCTCACGGACCCCCGTTTCAGCTCGGAGAGGTCGCGCTCGGCTCGGACCCGGCACCGGGACACCAAGCCCGCCATGCCGCCCGGTGCGTTCATCAGCATGGATCCTCCGGAGCACACTCGGTATCGCAGGCTGGTCTCCGGCAGGTTCACCACGCGGAAGATGCGTGAACTCGAACCCCGAGTGGAGGCGTACGCACGTCAGTTCTTGGATCGGATGGAGGAAAAGGGCGGTCCGGTCGACCTCGTTGAGGAGTACGCCCTGCCGATCCCCTCTCTGGTCATCTCGGACCTGCTCGGCGTGCCGTCCGGCAGCCGCGCCGATTTTCAGCGGTGGTCGGCCGATGTCCTCAATGTCGAACTGCCGTTGGACCAGATCAAGGCCTCGATAAATGAGTTCTCCCGCTTCATGCAGGATCTCATAGCGTTCAAGAAGAAAGAGCCCGGCGATGACCTGATCAGCGACCTGGTGCATCCCGGGAGCGAAGACGACCGTCTTACGGACGACGAAGTGGCCGGCCTGTGCACGCTGATGCTGATCGCGGGCCACGAATCGACCTCCAACATGCTGAGCCTGGGTACGCTGGTCACCCTGCGGAACGAGGACCAGCTCTCTGCCTTGCGCGAGAATCCAGCGCTCATCGACAGCGCGGTGGAAGAGCTGCTGCGGTATCTGTCGATCGTTCAGTTCTCCTTTACTCGCACCGCTTTGGAGGACATGGAGATCGGTGGTCACCGGATCGAGGCCGGCCAGACCGTGGTCGGCGCGATGGTTTCCGCGAACCGTGACCCCGAGAGCTTTCCCGATCCGGATCGACTGATCTTCGACCGGCAGGATGCCAGGAACCTCGCGTTCGGTCACGGTGTTCATATGTGTATCGGTCATCAACTGGCTCGCATCGAGATGAAGGTGGCCTTCCGAAGGCTTTTCGAGCGGTTTCCGACTCTGCGCATCGCGGTTCCGGATGATCAGATCAGGTTCAAGACGGATTCAGTGGTCTACGGGGTGTGGGAACTGCCCGTGACCTGGGACGCGACCCGTTGATGCCGGTTCGGTGACGAAGACCTACCCCATCGCACAAGGACAGGACCTCATAACGTGCCCATTTTCGAACCCATGCCGACCGCGCCGGAGGACGGAAAGCTTCCCCTGGACCGATGGGGTGAGGGGGACTGGTCGGTGCTTCCCTGGCAGCGGGAAGTCGTCGACCAGGGCTACAACTCCCACACCTGGCAGGTCGCGAAAGGGGATCGGCGATACGTCCTCAAGGCCGTCCCGGAAAGCCACGCGGCCGGTTTCGAGGCCGGACTGGGTGTGGCTCATGCCGTCGCCGGCCACGGGATCCCGAGCGGTGCCCCGAACGCCACCATCACCGGTGAACTGGTGGTCCACGACAACGACTGGTGCTGGGGCCTGCTCGACTACATGGGCGGCACCCGGGTCGACACCACTGATCCGGCGCAGATGCGGACAGTCGGGGGGACACTGGCATCCATTCACCGGGCGCTGAGCGTCCTCCCCGCGCCGACCACGGTGATGTCGTGGAACCATATCGACTGGCTGCTGGCGGAGAACGAGGCCCTTGAGGCGTACCCATGGATCCAGCGCGCAATTCGCGAGGCGCGCGAGGTGATTCCGGACGATCTGACCGCGGGTGTCGTCCACGGCGATCCGCGGGTGAGTGAGTTCCGCATCGAGAACGGCGTGGGCGGCCTGCTCGACTGGGGCGAGGTGATGTACGCCCCGCACATCTTCGATGTCGCCAGCACGCTGATCTATCTGGACGACGACGCCGACAAGCAGGCGTTCCTGCGCGGATATCTCGAACACTCGATCATCGACGCATCCGAACTCGCGCATGTCGATGCCATGCGCAAGTTCCGCTACGCGGTCGAAGCCTGGATGTTCGCTCACCGCGAGCGTTTGGAGATCACTCTTGGCCAGGAGGCCGGCGAGCACACCAACGCTTCGATCCTGAGGATGAAGCAGGAGAACATCGAGGCCGTCGACTCCGGAAAGTCGAAGACCTCGATTCCCACTACGTGACAGGTTCCCGAAGCCGGGGACGGTGACGGCACCGCACGCGGACGACCCGGACCTCGGACAGGCAGGAAGGACACCGTGACCGCTTACGGCACCCGAGAGGCCGGTAACTGGCTCGTCTCGTACGGAGAGCGAGCCGAGGCGGCCTTCCGCGTCGTGTGCTGCCCGCACGCGGGCGGTTCCGCCTCGTACTACCCGTGGCTGCGGGCGGCGGTCCCGCCCGACGCCGAATTGCTGTGCCTTCAGTATCCGGGCCGTCAAGAGCGCCGCCGTGAGCCGGCGATCACCCGGTTCCAGGAGATGACCGCGGCGGTGGGCGAGGTGCTGCGGGCCGGTCCGGATCTGCCACTGGTGCTGTTCGGGCACAGCATGGGCTCCCTGATCGCTTTCGAGAGCGCCCGCATGCTCGAACGTGACGGGCACACCGTCCTGGGGCTGGTGGTCTCCGGCCGCCGGGCACCGTCCGTCCGGCCGCCGGCCGGGGCGAGGAAGGTCGACTTCGCGGAAGCCATCGCTGAGACGCGGGGACTGGGCGGCACGGACCCCGCGCTGCTGCGCGACCCCGACTTCCTCGAACTGATGCTGCCCGTGCTGCGCGCGGACTACGAATTGGCCGAGTCCTATCAGGCCGAGCCGGGAGCGGCCGTATCCTGCCCGCTGACCGTACTGACGGGGGACACGGACCCACAGGTGAACCGTGCCGAGGCCGAGGCGTGGCGCGACCACACCACCGGTGCCTTCGCACTGCACGAGGTCGCCGGGGGCCATTTCTTCTTCAACGACGACCGGTCCACTGTGCTGGGCCACATCAGGGACGCCCTGGCAGCGCTGCGTCCCAGCCTCACCCGCTAGCAACTCCGATACCCGACACGAGGAGAGACACAGATGTTCCGTTCGTTGCGAGCGCTGTCGGAGGTGCCGCGCCTGCGGAGCTTGCTCTCGCTGTCGTTGCTCGCGCGTATCCACATGAGTGCGCTGCCGGTGGCGGTTTCGTTCCTGATCGCCGACTGGACGGGCTCGTACGCGAGCGTCGGCCTGCTGTCGGGCGCCATGGCGGTCGGCCAGGCGGTGGCGGGTCCGGTACGAGGGCGAATAGCCGACCGCGACTCCGCGACCGCCGTGCTCTTCAAGACCGGCGTCGGCTACGCCGTCGGGCTCGCTCTGCTGATCTTGCTGGCCGCGCTGGCGCCGTCGGGCCTCTGGCCGGTCGCCGTGGTCGTCACATTCCTCACCGGGCTGATGCTGCCACCGGTCTCCCAACTGTCGCGGTCCGTCTGGCCCCGGCTGGTGAAGGATGAGCAGCGTCAGGCCCTGTACACGCTGGACTCCACCGGGTACGAAGTGATCGCCATGATCGGCCCGCTGTTGGCGACCGCCGTGGTGACGCTGTCGAGCGGCGCGGCGGCTGTGGTGATGTGCGCCGTGCTGGCGGCCGGCGGCGCGATGGCCTTCGGCATCGCACTGCGGGCGGCCGGATTCGACCGCGCGGAGCAAACTGCCTCGGCGGCGTCGGACAAGTCGGCGGACCGGCGCTCGCTGTTGCGCGACTCGGTCTTCCTGCGGGCCTCCCTCGTGCCTTTCTTCCTCATGGCGGCGTTGTTCTCGGTGAACCTCTCGCTCGTCGCGTGGGGCCGCAGCCAGGATGAGCCGAAGACCGCCGGCGTGCTCATCGCCCTGTTCAGCATGGGGGCGGCCATCGGCGGTCTCGTGGCGGTCAGTCGCGGCGGCAAGCAGAGCGGCGGGTGGGCCACCAGCGGACTGCTGGTGGCAGGACTGATGGCGCTGGCCCTGCTGCTGCCGCCGGTCAGCGACCACACCCCGGTGTGGGGTCTCGCGGTGGTGACGGTGCTGACCGGAACAGCGGTGGCCCCCAGTCTCGGGGCGAGCCAATCACGCATCGGCGCGCTGGCCCCGCCCGAGCGGCGTGCGGAGGCCTTCGGCTGGCTGGCCACCTCGACCACCAGCGGCGCCGCCCTCATGCTGCCGCTGACCGGCTGGCTGCTCGACCTGCGCGGGCCGGCGGCGTCGATCGGTTCCGGCGCGGTCGCCGCCCTGATCTCCGCGGCGCTGGTGTTCAGTCTGCCGTCCCGGGCCGAGGAGCGGGACGAGAGGCCGGACGGGAGCGACGACTCCGACTCCGAGCCGACGGCCGAGGTGAACTGACCGTGAGGGTAGTGACCCTGGGCATCACGACCGGCCTCGGTGCCCGGCTCGCCGAGTCCCTGCTCGATAGAGGCATGACACCGGTCGGGCTGATCCGCAAGGCTGAGCAGGCGCCCGCGCTGGAGGCGGCCGGCGTCGAGCCCGTCGTACTCGACACCCACAGCGATGAGCTGCGCGCGACCGTCATGCGTGCCATGACCGGCGCAGACGCCGTCGTCCTGGCTGCCGGGACCGGCACCGGCCCCGGCTCGCTCGGCGCGGCCACCGTCGCAGCCTCTCCGGCCGCGCTGCTCAGCGGCGCGGCGGAACGGGCGGGCGTCCGTCGTTTCGTACTGGTGAGCGCCCTGCTGCCCGGTGCGGCCGCCCGATCCGCGCTGGGGGACGGCCTGTCGTCCTACCTGCGGGAGAAGGCGAACGCCGAACAGGCCGTGTGCGAGCGGGACCTGGACTGGTGCGTGTTGCGCCCCGGGACGCTGGAGGACGAGCCGCCCACCGGCCGGATCCTGCTGCGTTCCGGTGTGGATCCGGGCCCGACGGGCCGGATCGGCCGTGCGGACTTTGCCAGGACGATCACGGAGGCACTGGCCGCACCACAAGTGGTACGCCGAATTCTGGCCGTTTCCACGGGCCCGCACGAAATCCCGGCAGCGTTGGCGGCCCTGGACACATGACCGTCTGAGCACTCACCGAACACGCACCCATGCACAACGGGGGCCGATGACATCAGTCATCGGCCCCCGCGTTTATTTCTCCACCTCCGGAGTGAATATCCGTCCGCCCTCTGGAAGCGCGAAAGTGGGGGGTTTAGGGGGGTGGCTGGGGTGTCGAAACGGATGGGCGTTCTGCTGTAGTTGACGGCGGTGGTTTCGGGCCGCTCAGTTGTCCTATTTGCTTGACCTCTCCGGGAGTCCCCAAAATGACAGACGGTGTCCGTCGAATTGTGCTCGCCGGTATCGCCCGGTCCAACGATCTCGGTAGTGAATCGGCGACCGCAATCATTTGGGCAGCGATTGAGGACACGGCGACAGTGCCTTCCCTCGAGCGGGCCGTGGCAGTGTTCGCCCAGAACGATCCGGGCGGCCTGGACGGCATATCTGGTGTGACCGTCCACGCCGTCGGTGACGCGGACCCGTTCATCTCCGCCGGGCAGGCCCTGGCTGCCTCGGATGCCCCGCTGGCCGTCGTACTCGACCCCGGCATGACGTTCGCCGTGGCGCTCGCTGCCCGGGACCCCCGGCCCGACGACCGCGTGATCGACCTTGCCGACGCAGCCGCGCGCTCGGACCAACTGACCGCCGCGCAACCCTCGTCCACCACGTCCTCCGGCGCCTCCGGTTCGGCGGACGCCACCGCGCCGCTGCTGCTGTCGGGCCGCAGCGAGAGCGGACTGCGCGCATACGCCGCGAAGTTGGCGGACCATCTCGACGAGCACCCCGGAACCGCACTCACCGACGTGGCGTACACCCAGGCCGCTGCCCGGACCCTGTGGCCGCACCGGGCCGTCGTCTCCGGTGCCGACCGTGACGAGGTCGCCGGTGCCCTGCGCTCGCTGGCCGCCGGGACGCCCGGCAAGGGAGTGGTCCACGGTGCCGAGGCCGACGGGAACAAGCCGGTCTTCGTCTTCCCCGGGCAGGGCGGCCAGTGGCTGGGCATGGCCAACGAACTCGCCGCTTCCGAACCGTACTTCCGCCAGAAGCTGGCCGAATGCGGACGGGCCCTGAGCCCCCATGTGGACTTCGAACTTCAGGACGTGCTCTCCGGGGCCGTTCCCCTGGACGGCGTGGCCGTCGTCCAGCCGACCCTGTTCGCGGTGATGGTCTCACTCGCCGAGCTGTGGCGGTCACACGGAATCGAACCGGCCGCGGTGGTCGGTGAGAGCTTCGCGGAGATCGCGGCGCTGACGGTGGCGGGCGGCCTCTCGCTGGAGGACGGCGCACATTTGGCCGCCGCGTTCGCCAAGAGCGAGGGACAGATCGGCGGCGAGGGCGGCATGGTCGCCGTGGGACTGCCGTCGGCCCAGGTCGAGGAGCTGCTGGCGGAGTGGGATCTGGACCTGGAGATCGCTGTGGTCAACGGGCCGCGCTCGACCGTGGTCGGCGGCACCACACAGGACTGCGCGAAGATCCTCGAGAAGCTGGCCGCTCGTGAGGTGTGGGCCCGGCCGGTGGCCATCGACGTCGCCGCGCACACCGGGCAGATCGAGCGCACCCGGGACTTCATGCTGCGCGAGCTGGCACCCGTGCGGCCGCACACGGCGGACATCCCGGTGTACACCGCGGCGACCGGTGGTGCGGTCGACACCGCATCCCTGGATCCGGAGTTCTGGTACCGCAGCGCACGGGTGACCGCAGACTTCCAGGGTGCGATCGAGACGATGCTGGAGGAGGGCTACCGCCTCTTCGTCGAGATGAGCCCGCATCCGGTGCTGACCATGAGCATCGAGGAAACAGCCGCGCACCGGGGGTACGAGGCAGTTGCGGTGGAGACCATGCGCCGCGACGACGCGGGGCTCGGCCGCCACCTGGAAGCGGTGGCCGTGGCCGCTCTGCACGGTGCCACCCCGGACTGGCCCGCGGTCTTCGGCGACGCCCGGGCGGTGGCCCTGCCGACGTATCCGCTGGACGCCGACCGCGACGACACGGCGGGCGACGAACTGCGCAGCCGCTTGGAGGCGCTGGAGCCCGGCCACCGGCTGGCCGAGGTGCTGCACCTGGTCGTCGAGCAGTTCACCGCCCTGCCCGGTCACGAGAACGACCAGGTCACCGCCACGGACCAGGCATTCAGGGCGCTGGGTCTGGACTCCGCCGGCGCGCTTGGACTGCGCAACCGGCTCAGCGAGGTCACCGGGCTTCGACTGCCCCCCACGGTCGTTTTCGACCACCCGTCCCCGGAGGCGCTGGCACGCGAGGTACTGCGGTTGGTACTGGGCCACGACGCCGAACCTGACGGCGACTTCACCGATCCCGTGCACGCGGACGAGCCGATCGCGATCGTCGGCATGGCCTGCCGGCTGCCCGGCGGGGCCGACTCCCCCGACAGGCTGTGGGAGATGGTGAGCGAGGGCCGCGACGCCGTCACCGCGTTCTCCGAGACGCGCGACTGGAACCTCGACACGCTCTACAACGCCGATCCTTCGGAGCCCGGCACCTTTTATCAGCAGGAAGCCGCGCTGCTGAAGGAACTGGACCGGTTCGACGCCGAATTCTTCGGCATCTCCCCGCGCGAAGCGGTCGCGATGGATCCCCAGCAGCGACTGCTGCTGGAGCTCTCCTGGGAGGCACTGGAACACGCCGGCATCGATGGGACCGGCGTCCGCGGCAGCCGCACCGGGGTGTTCAACGGCGTCATCAACCTTCCCTACGGTCAACCGCTGCACCAGGCACGGCCGGACCTGGAGGGCTACGTCCTGACCGGTACCACCACGAGTGTCGCCTCCGGGCGAGTCTCCTATGTGCTGGGCCTGGAGGGCCCGGCGATGACGGTGGACACGGCGTGCTCCTCATCGTTGGTGGCGCTGCACCTGGCCTGTCAGGCGCTGCGCAACGGCGAGTGCGACCTGGCCTTCGCCGGCGGTGCGACCCTGCTGGCCGAGCCGGGCATGTTCATCGAGTTCAGCCGGCAGCGTGCGCTGGCACCCAACGGCCGCTGCAAGTCGTTCTCCTCGGATGCCGACGGCTTCGGCATGGCCGAGGGTGTGGGAATGCTGGTGGTCGAGCGGTTGTCCGACGCGCTGCGCAACGGTCACGAGGTGCTGGCGGTCGTCCGGGGCTCGGCGGTCAACCAGGACGGCGCGTCCAACGGCCTCACCGCGCCCAACGGCAGGTCACAGCAGCGGGTCATCCGAGCCGCGCTGGCCAACGCCGGACTCGGTGCCCACGAGGTCGACGTGGTGGAGGCACACGGTACGGGCACGCGGCTGGGCGACCCGATCGAGGCGCAGGCCCTGATCAACACCTACGGCCGGGCCCACAGTGCCGACAAGCCGCTGTATCTGGGTTCGTTGAAGTCGAACATCGGTCACACGCAGGGTGCGGCGGGTGTGGCGGGCGTCATCAAGATGGTGATGGCGATGCGCAACGGCGTCATGCCGCGCAGTCTCTACGCGGACAAGCCCACGCGTGAGGTGGAGTGGGCCGGCAGCGGTGTGGAGCTTTTGAGTCGTGAGCGTGCATGGGCGAGTGAGGACGGTCCGTTGCGCGCGGCTGTGTCCTCGTTCGGCATCAGCGGTACCAACGCCCATGTGATTCTTGAGAAGTTCGTGGCGGAGTCCGTGGGTTCGGATGATGAGCCGTCGGTGCCGGCTGCGCCGGCGGTGGCAGGTGGTGTGGTTCCGCTGGTGTTGTCGGCCNGGTGGCAGGTGGTGTGGTTCCGCTGGTGTTGTCGGCCAGGTCGGATGCGGCGTTGTCGGGTCAGGCGGCGGCTCTGCGTGATCACCTGGTGGCGCGTCCTGAGCTGTCTTTGGTGGATGTGGCGCGTTCGCTGGTGACGAGGCGTTCGGTCTTCGATCACCGTGCGGTGGTCGTGGGCGGACGTGATGAGGTGCTTGCCGGGTTGGAGCGGCTGGCGGGGGCTGTGCCGGGTACTCCTGGTCCGGGTGTGTCGGGTCGTGTGGTGGGGGTGTTTTCGGGTCAGGGGTCGCAGCGTCTTGGTATGGGGCGTGAGCTGGCCGAGGGTTTCCCGGTGTTCGCTGAGGCGCTGGATGAGGCGTGTGCGTTGGTGGATCCGTTGCTGGGGTGTGGTGTGCGTGAGGTGATGTGGTCGGAGGAGGAGGGGGCGGAGGAGAGGTTGGCGCGGACGGAGTTCGCGCAGCCGGCGTTGTTCGTTTTCCAGTACGCGTTGGCGCGGTTGTGGCAGTCGTGGGGGGTCACGTTCGGTGCGGTGGCCGGTCATTCGATCGGTGAGATCGCGGCGTGTGTGGTGGCTGGTGTGTTGTCGGTGGGGGATGCGGCGCGTCTGGTGGTGGCGCGTGGGCGGTTGATGCAGCAGCTTCCCGAGGGTGGGGCGATGCTGGCGGTCAACGCCACGGAGGCTGATGCCGTGGTGGTGTTGGAGGGGGCCGCAGGTGTTGCGGTGGCGGCGGTCAATGCTGCTGATTCGGTGGTGGTGTCGGGACCGGTCGGGGAGATCGACCGGCTTGCGGAGCAGTGGCGTGAGCGTGGGGTGCGTACCTCGCGTCTGAGGGTCAGCCATGCTTT